>NZ_JBFBDO010000002.1:0-268353 GCF_040683335.1 Kitasatospora sp. NPDC093806 | reverse complement strand
GAGCTGGGGGTGGCCGCAGAGACCAGCGAGAAGCGACTGTTTACTAAAAACACAGGTCCGTGCGAAGCCGTAAGGCGATGTATACGGACTGACGCCTGCCCGGTGCTGGAACGTTAAGGGGACCGGTTAGCTCTGATTCGTCGGGGCGAAGCTGAGAACTTAAGCGCCAGTAAACGGCGGTGGTAACTATAACCATCCTAAGGTAGCGAAATTCCTTGTCGGGTAAGTTCCGACCTGCACGAATGGCGTAACGACTTCTCGACTGTCTCAACCATAGGCCCGGTGAAATTGCATTACGAGTAAAGATGCTCGTTTCGCGCAGCAGGACGGAAAGACCCCGGGACCTTTACTATAGCTTGATATTGGTGTTCGGTTCGGCTTGTGTAGGATAGGTGGGAGACTTTGAAGCAGCAACGCCAGTTGTTGTGGAGTCGTCGTTGAAATACCACTCTGGTCGTGCTGGATGTCTAACCTGGGTCCGTGATCCGGATCAGGGACAGTGTCTGGTGGGTAGTTTAACTGGGGCGGTTGCCTCCTAAAGGGTAACGGAGGCGCCCAAAGGTTCCCTCAGCCTGGTTGGCAATCAGGTGTTGAGTGTAAGTGCACAAGGGAGCTTGACTGTGAGACTGACGGGTCGAGCAGGTACGAAAGTAGGGACTAGTGATCCGGCGGTGGCTTGTGGAAGCGCCGTCGCTCAACGGATAAAAGGTACCCCGGGGATAACAGGCTGATCTTCCCCAAGAGTCCATATCGACGGGATGGTTTGGCACCTCGATGTCGGCTCGTCGCATCCTGGGGCTGGAGTAGGTCCCAAGGGTTGGGCTGTTCGCCCATTAAAGCGGTACGCGAGCTGGGTTTAGAACGTCGTGAGACAGTTCGGTCCCTATCCGCTGTGCGCGTAGGAGTGTTGAGAAGGGCTGTCCCTAGTACGAGAGGACCGGGACGGACGAACCTCTGGTGTGCCAGTTGTCCTGCCAAGGGCATGGCTGGTTGGCTACGTTCGGGAGGGATAACCGCTGAAAGCATCTAAGCGGGAAGCCTGCTTCGAGATGAGCACTCCCACCTCCTTGAGAGGGTAAGGCTCCCAGTAGACGACTGGGTTGATAGGCCGGATATGGAAGCCCTGTGAGGGGTGGAGTTGACCGGTACTAATAGGCCGAGGGCTTGTCCTCAGTTGCTCGCGTCCACTGTGTTGTTCTGAAACAACGACCCCCGCCCGGGAAGTCTGGGGTGGGTGCGGTTGACAGTTTCATAGTGTTTCGGTGGTCATAGCGTGAGGGAAACGCCCGGTTACATTCCGAACCCGGAAGCTAAGCCTCACAGCGCCGATGGTACTGCAGGGGGGACCCTGTGGGAGAGTAGGACGCCGCCGAACAATCATTCACAAAGAACCCCCATCCGGGATCCGGATGGGGGTTCTTTGCATTTCCGGCCCTTGTCCGGGGCCTGGGTGGTATCGTGCGGGCCATGTCGAGTCCGGAGTCAGACACGGTGGGGGCTTTCGGTCACGCCGTCAGCCCCCTGAACCACTGAGTTCGTAGCCCTGCCGTCCCGCCGCCTCCTGCGGCCGGACGAGGCGTCCCTGGGTGCTGACCGCGGTGACGAGATGACCTTCTCGTGCTTCTCCTCACCTCGGAGCCACTCGATGCCCCTCCCGCTGTATCTGCTCGCCGTGGCGGTCTTCGCCATGGGCACCTCGGAATTCATGCTCGCCGGCCTCCTGCCGGACCTCGCCGCGGACCTCGACGTGACGGTCGGGACGGCAGGCGTGCTCACCTCGGCCTTCGCGATCGGCATGGTCGTCGGTGCCCCGCTGATGGCCGGGCTCGCCCGCAACCGGCCCGGACGGTCCAGCCTGCTGGGGTTCGTCCTCGTCTTCCTGGCAGCCCACGTCGTGGGCGCCACCACCTCGGGCTTCCCGGTCCTGGTCGTGACCCGGGTGGCCGCGGCACTCGCGTACGCGGGGTTCCTGGCGGTTGCGCTGACGACTGCCACCACGCTGGTCCCGCCCGACAGGAAGGGACGTGCGCTCGCCGTGCTGTTGTCGGGCACCACGGTGGCCACGGTCGCCGGTGTGCCGGCGGGGTCGGTGCTCGGCACGCTGTTCGGCTGGCGGGCCACGTTCTGGGCCATCGCTGTTCTCTGTCTGCCGGCGGCCGTCGGCATCGTCAAAGGGATTCCGGCACGACGTCTGCGGCAGGCCGCTGCTGACGGGGCGGCACTGCGATCGGAACTCGCGCAACTCAAGAGGCCGCGGTTGCTCCTGGTCATGCTGCTCGGTGTCGTGGTGAACGCGGCGACCTTCGCCGGCTTCACCTTCCTCGCCCCCGTCGTGACCGACACCGCAGGGCTGGGGGAGCTGTGGATCTCCGTCGCCCTGGTGCTCTTCGGCGCCGGCTCTTTCACCGGGGTGACCGTCGCCGGCCGCTTGTCCGACCGGCACCCCGGTTCGGTCGTCGCGGTCGCCGGTCCGCTGCTGCTGGTGGGCTGGCCGGCTCTGGCCCTGCTGGCGGACCGGCCGGTCGCTCTGCTCGCCTTGGTGTTCGTCCAGGGCGCGCTGTCGTTCGCGCTGGGGAGCACGCTGATCACGCGGGTGCTCTACGAGGCGGCGGCAGCGCCGACCATGGCCGGCTCCTACGCGACGGCCGCGCTCAACGTGGGCGCTGTCGCGGGGCCCCTCATCGCCGCGACGACCCTCGGCACGGCGGCCGGGGACCTCGGGCCGCTCTGGGTGAGCGGACTCCTCGTCCTGGTCGCGCTGCTTGTCGCGTTCCCCTCGCGCGGTGTGATCGCGGGCTCCCTCTCCTCAGGGCACGGGGAAGCGCGTTCCTCGGAGATCACGCCTTGCCTCAGAGGCGGCCGGCGGCTTTGAGGGCGAGGTAGGTGTCGGCGAGGGCGGGGGCTACCGAGGTGGGTGGGGCGTCGAGGACGGTGACGCCGGCGCGGGTGAGGCGGTCGGCGGTGAGGCGGCGGTCGGCGCGGGTCTGTTCGGCCGCGGCGGCGCCGTAGACGGCCTCGACGGTGCCGCGGCCGGCGGCGAGTTCGTCGAGGCGAGGGTCGGCGACGGAGGCCAGGACGACCTCGTGGCGCTTGGTCAGGAGCGGGAGCAGGGGGAGCAGGCCGTCCTCGGCGGGTGCCGCGTCGAGACCGGTGAGCAGGACGATCAGCGAGCGGTGCGGCGCCATCTTGAGCGCGGTGGCGACCAGCGAGCGCATGTCGGTCTCGTAGAGGGCGGGCTCCATGACGGCCATCGCGGAGGTGAAGGCCGGGAGGATCTCGTTGGGGGAGCGGCCGGCCACCGAGACCCGCTTGCGCAGGTCGTGGGCGAGCAGGTCGACCCGGTCGCCGGCCTTGGTGGCGAGGGCGGTGAGCAGGAGCGCGGCGTCGAGGGAGGCGTCCAGGCGGGGGGCGTCGCCGACGCGGCCGGCGGAGGTGCGGCCGGTGTCGAGGACGATCAGGATGTGCCGGTCGCGCTCGGGGCGCCAGGTGCGGATGGCGACGGTGTTGCGGCGGGCGCTGGCCCGCCAGTCGATGGAGCGGACGTCGTCGCCGGGCAGGTATTCGCGCAGGGAGTCGAACTCGGTGCCCTGGCCGCGGGTCAGGACCGAGGTGCGGCCGTCGAGTTCGCGCAGCCGGGCGAGCCGGGAGGGCAGGTGCTTGCGGCTGGTGAACGGGGGGAGGGCGCGGACCGTCCAGGGGACGAGGTGGGAGCCCTGGCGGCCGGCCAGGCCGAGCGGGCCGAGCGAGCGGACCGTCACCTTGTGGGCGTGGTGGTCGCCGCGCCGGGTCGGGGTGAGGACGGTGGTGACGCGGCGTCGCTCGTGGCCGGGGACGCGCAGGGTGTGCCGGGAGGCGGCGAGTTCGGTGCCGGGCCGCCACGCGGAGGGCGCCCAGGCGTCGCGGATCCGGGCGCGCAGGGGGCGTCCGGCCGGGTTGGTGACGGTCAGTTCGACGGTGGCGGGCTCGCCGAGCCGGACCGTGGTGTCGCCGCCCCGGGTGATCCGCAGGCTGCGGACGGGGGCGGCGAGCACCAGGTCGACCAGGACGCCGAGCAGGACGGCGCCGGTGACGGCGCCGATCCCGGCCCAGGAGGGCAGCAGCAGGCCCGTGACGAGGGCGCCGAGCGCGGCGAGCAGGGCGGTTCGCCCGGTGAGGGCCATGCGGTGCGTTCCTTCGTCAGGGCCGGCGAGGCGCCGGAGAGGGGAGCGACGGGCTCGGCGTCGGCGCTGGGAGGGGCGTCAGCGCGGGAGCGGGGTCAGCGCGGGGCCGGGGTCTGGGCGAGGACGGCCTGGATGACGGAGTCGGCGGTGACGCCCTCCATCTCGGCCTCGGCGCGCAGCGCGACCCGGTGGCGCAGGGTGGGCAGGGCGAGGGCCTTGACGTCGTCGGGGGTGACGTAGTCGCGGCCGGCCAGCCAGGCCCAGGCGCGGGAGGCGCCGAGCAGCGCGGTGGCGCCGCGGGGGGAGACGCCGATCGACAGCGACGGCGACTGCCGGGTGGCCCGGCAGAGGTCGACGATGTAGGCGAGGACCTCGGGGGAGACGGTCAGCTTGGCGATCTGCTCGCGGGCGGCGGCGATGTGCCCGGGGCCGGCGACCGGGCGGACGCCGGCCGCGGCGAGGTCGCGCGGGTCGAAGCCGGCCGCGTGCCGGGCGAGGACCTGGAACTCCTGGTCCCGGTCGGGCAGCGGCAGGACGAGCTTGAGCAGGAAGCGGTCGAGCTGGGCCTCGGGCAGCGGGTAGGTGCCCTCGTACTCGACCGGGTTCTGGGTGGCGGCGACCAGGAACGGCACCGGCAGGGCGCGCGGTTCGCCGTCGACGGTGACCTGGTGCTCCTCCATGGCCTCCAGCAGGGCGGCCTGGGTCTTCGGCGGCGTGCGGTTGATCTCGTCGGCGAGCAGCAGGTTGGTGAAGACCGGGCCGGGCTGGAAGGAGAACTCGGCGGTGCGGGCGTCGTAGACGAGGGAGCCGGTGACGTCGCCGGGCATCAGGTCGGGGGTGAACTGGATGCGCTTGGTCTCCAGGCTGAGCGCGGTGGAGAGGGTGCGGATCAGCAGGGTCTTCGCCACGCCGGGGACGCCTTCGAGCAGCACGTGGCCGCCGCAGAGCAGGGCGACGACCAGGCCGGTGACGGCGGCGTCCTGGCCGACCACGGCCTTGGCGATCTCGGCGCGCAGCGCGGTCAGCGCCTCGCGCGGGTCGCCGACCCGCGGGTCGGTGGTGCTGCCGGGGGTGGCGGGGGCCGTGCCGGGGGTGATGCGGAGCTGGGCGGTGGCCTGTTCGGTCACGGCTTCCGTACCTGCCTTTCGAGGGCGTCGAGGTCGTCGGCGAGCCGCAGCAGCGCGGCGTCGTCGGTCGGGGGCGGGCCGTACAGGAGGGCCCGTACGTCCCCGGCGGGGCGCTCGGGGAGGCGGTCGGCGACGGCCGCGCAGAGAGCGGTGGGGTCGGGTGCGCCGGCCACGGGCGGGACGCCGAGGGCCGGGGCGATGCGGTGGGCGGTGGCGCGGCGCAGGGCGTCGGCGGCGCGGCCGCGGGCCTTGGCCCGGCGGTAGAGGCGGGCGCGGCCCTCGGTGGTCTCGGCGGCGCGGACCACCACGGGCAGGTTCTCGCTGATCACCGGGCCGAGTCGGCGGGCCCGCCAGAGGGCGGTGAGGAGCACGGCGACGGCGAGCTGGTAGCCGGCCCAGGTCCAGCCCTCGGGGATGTAGTCCTGGAAGCTCTTCTGCCCGCCCTCGGCGATCGGGGCGGTGTAGTCGGGCAGGTGCCAGGTGAGGTGCGGCTGGGCGCCGAGCAGGCCGAGGCCGAGGGCGGCGTTGCCGTCCTTCTTGAGCAGTTCGTTGGTGAGGAAGTCGCCGCTGCCGAGGACGACGACGTCGGTGCCGCGGCCGGTGGCGACGGTCACCAGGGGGTAGCCGTGGCCGCGCCGGTAGCAGCCCTCGCCGCGGCTGCCGGTGGTGTAGAGCAGGCCGCCGAGGTGGGCGGTGCCGGCCCGGACGGCCTCCGGGAGGGAGCACTGGGCCTCGGTGCTGCGGACGCCGGCGTAGGGGATGCCGCCGTTCTCGTCGGAGGTGCGGACGCCGGGGACGAGCGCGCTGAGCGCGGCGGGGCCGGGGGAGACCAGGACCAGCCGGCTGTGCTTGGCGGCGGCGACGGCGGCGAGCTGCTCGGGGGTGAGCAGGTCGGGTTCGGGCAGGACGAGGGTGTCGGCGCCGGTGGGGCGGCCGGTGGGGTCGGCGGTGATGTCGACCTTGAGGCCCTCGCGCTGGAGCAGGGCGATCACGCCGTGGCTGCCGGTGGCGTCGTAGGAGCGCGGGTCGAGCGGCGGGTACTGGCGGTCCTGGTTGACGACGGCCAGCAGGACGGCGGCGAGCAGCAGGAGCGCGACGGTGAGCAGGTACCAGCGGCCGCGGCGCCACAGGCCGCGGCCGGTGGGGGCGAGGCTGGTGCGGGGCGCGGGCGCCGGTTCGGTCGGGGCGTCGGCGGGGGCGTCGGCCGGGATGTCGACGGGGGTGGCGCTGGTCATGCGGCTCCTCCGGCGGCCGGGGCGAGGACCGGGCGGGCGCGCTCCAGGGTCCGGTCGAGGTCGCGCAGCAGCTGGAAGGCGGCCTGGTCGGCGGTGCGCTCGCCGTAGGCGATGTCGTCGAAGGCGCGGGCGGCCGCGGTGAGCGCGGCGGCGTGCTCGGGCAGGGCGCGGCCGGCCTCGGCGGCGGCCTCGTCGGCGGTGCGGCCGGGGCGGGTGTCGAGCAGGGTGCGCTCCTCCAGGCCGCGGACCAGGGCGCGCATCTGCTCGCGGACGGCCTCGGCCCAGCGGCCGGCGGCGGCGTGCCGCTCGGCGTCGGCCCGGTGTTCGGCGGCGCTGCGCGGGCCGACGGTGCCGAAGACGCCGAGGTCGGTGCGGGCGGCCCGCTTGGGGGCGCCGAGGCGCCACCAGAGGGCGGCGCCGATCACCACGGCGACCACCAGGAAGAGGATCAGGCCGGTGGTGCCGGTGGTGCCGTCACCGGCGAGCGCGCCGAGCGCCTCGTCGATCCGGTCCATGATCCAGTCGACGACCCGTTCCTGGAGGCTCGGGTCGTGGCGGTGGTAGTCGGCCTTGAGCAGCTCGTCGCGGGCCGCGTCCCGGGCGGCGTCGCGCGGCGTCGTGACCGGGGCCCCACCCGCGGTCACGACGATCTCCCCCCAGTTCGGCATCGGGCTCAGAACCCCGCCGGGTTCGGGCCGGCCTTGCCGCCCCAGCCGGTGCCGCCGTACTCGGGCAGGCCGGCGGCGCGGGCGAGCTCGATGTCGAGGGCCTCGCGGCGGATCCGCTGGTCGACGTAGAGCAGCACGCCGATGCTGGCGGTGAACGGGACGGTGACGGTGGCGGCGATGACGCCGCCGATCGCCATGGTGACGAGCATGGCGGTGGGCATCGCGCCGGACTGGCCGGCGTCGGCCTGCCGGGCGAGGTCGTTGAAGCCGAGCACCACGCCGATGAGCATGAACGGGGTGCTGATCACACCGGCCACGAAGGCGGCGATGATCTGGCTGAGCACGTTGATGCCGAAGATCCGCCACCAGGCGCCGCGGACCAGTCGGCGGGAGCGGGAGAGGGCGGTGACGACGCCCTGCTTCTCCAGCATCAGCGCGGGGGCGGCGAGGCTGAACTGCATCAGCAGCCAGGCCGCGACCGGGATGCTGAGCAGGCCCACCACGCCGAGCAGGAAGGCGATCGCCGGCTCCACCGAGCCGGCCAGCGCGTAGCCGATCAGCGGGGCGAAGCCGATCAGCACGATGCCGATGCCGATCAGGCCGGTGAGCAGGGTGAGGCCGGTGAGCTGGAGCAGCCGGGGCCGGGCGTCGCGCCAGGCGTCCCGGATGGTGGCGGACTGCCCGAGGATGGCGCGGCTGACGACCATGGTGAGCAGCGCCGAGGCGACCACGCCGAGCAGCCAGGAGACCGGCAGGCTGGCCAGGCTGGTGAGGATCGGGGTGAGCTCGCCGGTGTCGCCCTGGACGGCGAGCTGGGCGCCCAGCGAGGCGCCCTGCTGGACCACCGCGACGCCGAACGAGAGGCCGAGGGTGACGCGCCAGTGCTTGCGGACGGTGGAGACCGCGCCGTCGAGGATCTCGCCGAGGCCGAGCGGGCGCAGCGGGATCACGCCGGGCTTGGGGCTCTGCGGCACGCCCCAGCCGTACTGGCCGCCGGGGCCGCCGTACGGGCCGGGCTGTCCGTAGCCGGCCGGCTGGCCGTACGGGGGCTGCGGGGTGCCGGGGGCGGTGCCCCAGGCGGGCGGGGCGTCGTGCGACGGTACCGACTGGCCGGGCACGGTGGCGGGCGCGTCGGCCGCGGGCCGGGCAGCGTCGCGGGGCGGCTCGGACGAGCTGGGCGAGGCCCAGCCCGGGGTGTCGGTCATCACTGCTCCTCGGAGGGCGTCGGGGGTTCGCGGCGCCGGGTGGATCTTCACGCGGGCGCAGCGCCCATCGTGCCATGGTGGTCGGACGCTCCCCAGGGGGATCCGGTTGCTGTACGGCAACAGCGCGGCCGCGGACGGTTCGTGGGCCCTCCCGAGGGGTCCGGGCGGTGGCCGGTGGAGGGCATTCGCCCGGTATGGCCGGAATTCGGTGGATCACCAGTTGGCCGTTCTGGAGCAATGGGACTGCTGTGCGGCAGGTCACAATCCGGTAATGAGAAGATGGACCCATGAAGGGACGCGTCCTCGTCGTTGATGACGACTCCGCACTGGCCGAGATGCTCGGCATCGTGCTGCGGGGTGAGGGTTTTGAGCCGTTTTTCGTCGCGGATGGGGACAGGGCGCTAGCCGCCTTCCGGGAGACCAAGCCCGACCTGGTCCTGCTCGACCTGATGCTGCCCGGTCGGGACGGCATCGACGTCTGCCGGCAGATCCGGGCGGAGTCGGGCATTCCGATCGTCATGCTCACCGCCAAGACCGACACGGTGGACGTCGTGGTGGGCCTGGAGTCGGGCGCCGACGACTACGTCACCAAGCCGTTCAAGCCCAAGGAGCTGGTGGCCCGGGTGCGCGCCCGGCTGCGCCGCGCCGAGGAGCCGACGCCGGAGCAGCTGACCATCGGCGATCTGGTGATCGACGTGGCCGGCCACTCGGTGAAGCGGGACGGGCGGGGCATCCCGCTGACCCCGCTGGAGTTCGACCTGCTGGTCGCGCTGGCGCGCAAGCCCTGGCAGGTGTTCACCCGCGAGGTGCTGCTGGAGCAGGTCTGGGGCTACCGGCACGCGGCGGACACCCGGCTGGTCAACGTCCACGTGCAGCGTCTGCGCTCCAAGATCGAGAAGGACCCGGAGCGCCCCGAGATCGTGGTGACCGTCCGCGGCGTCGGCTACAAGGCCGGGCCCAGCTGACGTGACGTACCAGGCTGACGAGACCCCGTCGGGTTCCGCGACCGACGGGGGCGACGCCGTGCGCGGGGACGTGCTGAGCTCGACCGTCCGCAGCCGTCGGCGGCGCCGGCTGCTGGCCCTGTTCGCGCCGGTGACCCGTCAGCTGCGCCGGCCCGTGCACCGGGTGGCGGCGCTCTACCGGCGTTCGATCCAGCTGCGGGTGGTGGCGGCGACCCTGCTGCTGTCGGTCCTGGTGGTGCTGGTGCTGGGCGTCGTCGTGGTGGCGCAGGTGCGCACCGGGCTGCTGGAGACCAAGCGGTCGGCGGCCCGGGACCAGGCGCTCGCGGGCTTCCAGACCCAGCTCAAGAAGATCGACGAGGCGAAGGACCTGCGGCTGCGGGTCGGCGCGAGCACCGACCCGACCACCGAGGAGACCGGCACCTGGCTGCTCCGGCAGGTCGGCGACCTCGCGGCGAGCGGCCAGAGCGTCTACTCGGTGATCGCGACGGTGCCGGCCAGCGGCCGGTCGGTGCAGCCGGAGAAGGCCGGGCTGGGCCCGCGCTACTCCGGCGACATCTCGCCGGACAGCATCCCGCAGACCCTGAAGGCCAGGGTGGCGCAGGAGCCCGGCCAGACCTTCAGCCAGCCGACGGTGATCCACCGCTCGGTGGAGAGCAGCGGCGAGACCGAGCCCGGGCTGGTCTTCGGCCAGCAGTTCGTCAGCCCGAGCGGCGACGACTACCAGCTGTACTTCGTCTTCTCCTTCGGCCAGGAGACCAAGACCCTGGGTCTGGTCACCGGCACCCTGGCGACCGCCGGCGTGTTCGTGGTGATCATGATGGGCGGCATCGCCTGGCTGGTGGTGCGCCAGGTGGTGACCCCGGTCCGGATGGCCGCCGGGATCTCCGAGCGGCTGGCCGCCGGGCACCTGGAAGAGCGGATGAAGGTCACCGGGACGGACGACATCGCCCGGCTCGGCGAATCGTTCAACCGGATGGCCAACGCCCTGCAGGCGCAGATCCGCCAGCTGGAGGAGCTGTCCCGGGTGCAGCGGCGCTTCGTCTCGGACGTCTCGCACGAGCTGCGCACCCCGCTGACCACCGTCCGGATGGCCGCCGACCTGATCTACGACAGCCGCGAGGACCTGGATCCGATGGCGGCCCGGTCCGCCGAGCTGCTCCAGGGCCAGTTGGACCGGTTCGAGTCGCTGCTCGCCGACCTGCTGGAGATCAGCCGCTTCGACGCGGGCGCGGCCATCCTGGACGCCGAGCCGGTCGACCTGCGCGAGATCGTCGGCCGGGTGGTCGAGGCCGCCGATCCGCTGGCCCAGGCCAAGGGCAGCGCCGTGGTGATCCGCGGCGACGGCGAGCCGGTGCTGGCCGAGGTCGACTCCCGGCGGATCGAGCGCATCCTGCGCAACCTGGTGGTCAACGCGCTGGAGCACGGCGAGGGCCGCGACGTCGTGGTCCGGCTGGGCTCGCAGGACGGCGCGGTCGCGGTCGGCGTGCGCGACTACGGCATCGGCCTCAAGCCGGGCGAGGCGTCCCGGGTGTTCCACCGGTTCTGGCGGGCCGACCCGTCCCGGGTGCGGACCACCGGCGGCACCGGCCTCGGCCTGTCGATCGCCGTCGAGGACGCGCACCTGCACGGCGGCTGGCTCCAGGCCTGGGGCGAGCCGGGCGGCGGCTCGCACTTCCGGCTCACCCTGCCGCGCACCCGCGGCGGCGAGATCAGCCGGGCGCCGTTCCGGCTGGAGCCGGAGGACTCGCGCAACAACCGCGGCCTCGGCACCTACGGCACGCCGTACCGGCGGGCGATCCGGCCGGGCGGAGCGACCGCGCTGACCGCGGCGGAGGACTCGGCGGTCGCCGTCGCGGAGACCCCGGACGCCTCCGGGGGCGGCTTCGGCAGCGGCCTGGGCGGCGTGCTGAGCATCGGGCCGGGCCTCGGCTCGCCCCGGCTGCCCGAGGGGCCGCGCTCCGACCCGTCGGACGTGCGCCCGGTGGGCGCCGGGTACGGTGCGACCGGGGCCCAGGTCATGGTGGACCCGACGCCGTACCGGCCGCCGGTGGCGCAGCGGACGGCGGGGCCGGACGACATCGGCGGGGCGGACGGCACGGGTGGAACGGACACGGAGGGGTCGCAGCGTGCGAAGGACCAGCGGCAGGACTGAGCCGCGGCCGGTCTGGGTGGTCGGTGCCCTGCTGGGCGCCCTGCTGGTGACCGGCTGCGCGGGGATGCCGGATTCCGGCGGCATCACCAAGGTCGAGCTGTCGAAGAGCTCGGCGGACAAGAACCTGCAGGTCAGGGTCTACCCGGTGGAGCCGGGCAAGGACGCCAAGCCGTACGACCTGCTGACCGGGTTCCTGGACTCGCTGGCCGCCGATGACAACTACGAGACGGCGCGCAAGTACCTGACGCCGGCCGCGCGGGTGCGCTGGAACCCGGAGGCCGGCATCCAGGTGCTCGCCGCCGGCCCGACGCGCTACAGCGTGGGCGTGACGGACGCGGACGTCGACATCACCATCCCGATCAGCGGTCAGCTGGTCTCCCGGGTGGACGAGCGGCAGTCCTACACGATCGAATCGCCGCGGTCGCAGACGCCCGACCCGTACAACTTCACCTTCGTGCGGGAGAAGGGCGGCGAGTGGCGGATCGACAAGCTGCCGGACGGGCTGATCCTCAACGAGGTCACCTTCCGCAACAGCTACCGCCAGGTCGACCGGTTCTTCTACGCGGCGCCCGACCCGTCCGCGCCCGCCGGCGCGGCGGCGACCAGCCAGGACGTGCTGATCGCCGACCCGATCTACCTGCGCCGCCGAATAGACCCGCTGGGCTCGGCGGCCAGGGCCCTGGTGGCCGGTCCGTCGACCTGGCTCGGGCCGGTCGTCCGGTCGGCCTTCCCGGCCGGCGCGTCCGTCGAGTCGGTGAGCCTGGACGACGGCCGGACCGGGCACGTGCTGCTCGACCACGCCGACCTCGGCAGCCTGACGGCCTGCCGGCGGATGGCCACCCAGCTCCTCTACACCCTCGCCGACCAGGGCACCGGGCAGGTGGAGCGGCTGGAGCTCAAGAGCAAGAGCGGCGGTCCGAGCTGCCAGGCGAGCCGCAGCGACGAGCCGTACACCGGCCCCGGCGCGCTGGTCGGTCAGATGGCGAACCGGCAGTTCTACCAGCGGGCCGACGACGGTGTGCTGTACGAGGCGCAGCGCGGCAGCGACGGCCTCGGCGAGCAGGTGCGCGGGCCGCTGGGCCGGCCGCAGGCGAACGGGAAGCCGCTGGGTGCGGTGGCGGTCGCGCGGGACGGCGACCGCGCCGCGGCGATCAGTGGGGACGGGCACCAGCTCTACACCGTGCCGCTGTCGGAGACCGTGCCGGGCATGCCGCAGCCGCTGCTCACCTCGCCGAGCCGGCCGGGCGCGAAGGTCGAGGACGGGCTGGTCTCGCCGACCTGGGACGGGCGCGGGGACCTCTACGTGGTGGACCGTGACCCGCAGAACCCGCGGGTGCTGATGGTGCGCGACAAGCAGGCCCCGGTGACCCTGCCGGTGGACGAGCTGAACGGGCGCTCCGTGCAGGGGATCAAGGTCTCCTCGGACGGTGTCCGGGTCGCGCTGCTGCTGAAGGACGGCAAGGACAGCAAGGAGCAGCGGCTCTGGCTGGGGCTGATCGTCCACGGCGGCACCAAGGAGGCGCCGACCGCGAAGATCACCGGTCTGCGGCTGGCCAATCCGCTGTTCCAGGAGGTCCTCTCGGTCTCCTGGGCGGAGGCCGACCAGCTGCTGGTGCTCGGCAAGGAGCAGGGCAAGCTGCAGCAGCTGCACTACATCAGCACCGACGGTTCGCAGAACTCGGACGCCCGGCTGCAGAGCGGCGGGGAGATGGTCACGGCCGTGGCCTCGGAGTCGCGCGGGAGCAGCCCGCTGCCGCCGGTGCTGGCCCTGCAGGGGGCGGAGGGCAAGCCGTACCGGCTGGTCAACAACCAGTGGCGGGAGCTGGGGCTGACGTACAAGGTCTCGGCGTTCGGCTACCCGGGCTGATCCGGCCGATCCGGCTGATCCGGTCGACCCGGCTGATCCGGCCGACCGGGTGATCCGGCCGGCCCGGCCGGACGGCGGTCCCGGTGCGGGACGGCGGCCGCCACCGTGGCGGCCGCGCCGGGCGGCAGGCCGGCGGTGGACAGCGCCCGGGCGGCCTCGGCGAGGCTCGCGCCGGTGGTCACCAGGTCGTCGACCAGGACCACCCGGCGCCCGTCCGGCCGCCGGTGGGCGAGCGGCGGCACGGTCAGCGCGCCGTGCAGGTTGCGCCGCCGGTCGGCGGCGGAGAGCCCGGCCTGGTCGGCGACCGGGCGGGCGTGCCGCAGCAGCGGCGCGGCCCGGACGTCCAGGCCCTCCCGGCGCAGCGCGCGGGCGGCGGCGCCGGCCAGCCGGAGCGTCGGGTCGTGGCCGCGGGCCCGGACGGCGGCGCGGGCCGAGGGCACCGGGACGAGCAGCAGCGGGGCCGGGTCGGCGGGCGGGCCGAGCGCGGAGCGCACCGCCCGGGCCAGCGCCTCGCCGAGCGGGGCGGCCAGTCGCAGCGCGCCGCGTTCCTTGTGGGCGAGCAGCAGCCGGCGGACCGGGCCGGTGTAGGGGGCGGCGGCGTGCGCCCAGGGCAGGGCGGCGACCGGGCCGGGCACGGCGCCGGCCAGGGCGCGCCGGCAGTCCGGACAGAGCTGGCCGTGCTCGGCGCCGCAGCCCGCGCAGTGGGCCGGCAGCAGCACGTCGAGCAGTCCGGTGAGGGCGTGGGCGAACGGCCCCCGGGCGGACTGCGGACGGGGTGGTGCGGTGGTCGGCGGCACGGCCGCTCCTCGCGGGTCAGGCACGGAGAGTGAGCAAAGAATGCGCCGTACGGGGGGTGTTGTCCAGGTATTTACCTGTGTTTCACTCGCAGGAGGGTAGACAGGGGTCAGCAGCTTGACCGCCAGCCCATGACACCGGTCATGCCCCCAACTCTCCGCTGGGGAGGCGAAAACCCCGTGTGAGGTGTTCGATGAGGCTCCAGGGGGTTTCAACCGTCCCTGGTGGGGAGGAAGTGAGGTGAGGGCCAGTCGTTCCCGCCGTTGCCGGCGGGGCGGAGGGCCGGCAGAAGGATTGGCTGGTCCGGCTGGGTCTCAGCCCGATCCGGTAGCACCCGGATCGGCGACAGAACGAGGGATCGGAGTTCTGCGTGGACATCGTCGTCAAGGGCCGCAAGACCGAGCTGCCCAAGCGGTTCCGGGATCACGTGGCCGAGAAGCTGGAGAAGGTCCAGAAGTTCGACACCAAGGCGATCAGCCTCGATGTCGAGGTGTCCAAGGAACACAACCCGCGGCAGGCCGACCGGTCCGACCGCGTGGAGATCACGCTCCGTACCCGTGGCCCGGTGATCCGGGCCGAGGCCGCCGCCGCCGACCCCTACGCGGCGCTCGACCTGGCCTCGGCGAAGCTCGATGCCCAACTGCGCAAGTCCGCAGACCGGCGGCGGGTCCACAAGGGCGGCAACGGCCGCACCCCGATCAGCGTCGCCGAGGCGACCGCGGCCCTGGCCGCGCTGCCCGAGACGGCGTCGGCGGAGGGCGAGACCAACGGGGCCGTCCGCAAGACCATGATGGGTTCCCTGGAAGTGGAGGGCGAAGGCCCGCTGGTGGTCCGGGAGAAGACCCACCCGGCCGCCCCGATGGCGCTCGACCAGGCGCTCTACGCGATGGAGCTGGTCGGCCACGACTTCTACCTCTTCGTGGAGAAGGACAGCGGCCTGCCGAGCGTCGTCTACCGCCGGCACGGCTACCACTACGGCGTGATCCACCTGAAGGCCGACGGCTCGGCCGTCGAGGGTGGCGGTGCCGGTGGTGCGATCGGTGTCGGTGACGACGAGGACTGACCGTCCGAGCAGTGTGGAAGGGGTGACCCCGGCGGCCGTGCCGCCGGGGTCACCGGCGTTCCGGGGGCGTTCCCGGGGCGTTCTGGGGGCGGTCGCGGGGGCGCGCGGACGCCGGGGCGGGCGCCCGGTGCGGGGTGATCGGCGGCGGAGGGTGACCGGAGGGTGACCGGAGGAGCCCCCGGCCGTGGAATGATTGGCGCACGACGACCGGCGACGGGGGAGGAGCGGATGGGGGATCAGTTCGGGCTGGGGCCCGCGGGCAGGCCGGTCTCGGGGGTGTCGCCCGGTCTCGGGGCGGAGCCCGAGTACGCCCCCCGGCGGGGGGAGCCGATCCGCGTCCTGGTGGTGGACGACCACGCGCTGTTCCGCCGCGGCCTGGAGATCGTGCTGGCCGAGGAGGAGGACATCACCGTCGTCGGCGAGGCCGGGGACGGCGCCGAGGCGGTGCTCAAGGCGGCCGACCTGCTGCCCGACATCATCCTGATGGACGTTCGGATGCCGCGCCGCAGCGGGATCGAGGCCTGTACGGCGATCAAGGACGTCGCGCCCAGCACCAAGATCATCATGCTGACGATAAGCGACGAGGAGGCCGACCTCTACGAGGCGATCAAGGCGGGGGCCACCGGCTACCTGCTCAAGGAGATCTCCACCGACGAGGTCGCCACCGCGATCCGCGCGGTCGCCGACGGGCAGTCCCAGATCAGCCCGTCGATGGCGTCCAAGCTGCTCACCGAGTTCAAGTCGATGATCCAGCGCCGCTCCGACGAGCGGGAGTTGGTGCCGGCGCCGCGGCTGACCGACCGCGAGCTGGAGGTGCTGAAGCTGGTGGCCACCGGGATGAACAACCGGGAGATCGCCAAGGAGCTGTTCATCAGCGAGAACACCGTGAAGAACCACGTGCGCAACATCCTGGAGAAGCTCCAGCTGCACTCCCGGATGGAGGCCGTGGTGTACGCGATGCGGGAGAAGATCCTCGAAATAGGGTGACGGGCCGGCCGGCGGCACCCGGCCGCCCCGCCGCGGGGTCAGGCCAGCAGCTTCTCCAGGGCCGGGCGCAGCGTCTCGTCGTGCAGCGCCTCCACCCGGACGGCGTCGCAGCCGACCCAGCCGGCCGCCTCGCGCAGGGCGTCGGCCAGCGCGCCGAGGTGCCCGGGGGAGTCCAGCGAGACCTGACGGGCGACCAGGGTCCGCCCCTCGCGGGCCGGATCGACCCGGCCGACCAGCCGGCCGCCGGTCAGCAGCGGCATCGCGAAGTAGCCGTGCACCCGCTTGTGCCGGGGGGTGTAGGCCTCCAGCCGGTGCAGCATCCCGAAGATCCGCTCCGTGCGCGGGCGGTCCCAGATCAGCGAGTCGAACGGCGAGAGCAGCGTGGTGCGGTGGCGGCCGCGCGGCGCGGTGGCGAGCGCCGCCGGGTCGGCCCAGGCCGCGGCGGGGGTGCCGTCCGGGCCCCAGCCGGCCACCTGGACCGGGACCAGGCCGGAGTCGGCCAGCACCGGGTCCAGCTGCTCGGGGCGCAGCCGGTGGTAGTCGAGCAGGTCGGTCCGGGTGGCCACGCCGAGGGCCGCGCCGGACTGGGCGACCAGGGTGCGCAGGCACTCCTCGTCGGTCGGGTCGGTGCCGAACAGCTCGGCCGGGATGGCCTGTTCGGCGAGCGCGTAGACGCGCTTCCAGCTGCGCCGCTCGGTGCAGACGACGTCGCCGAAGCCCAGCGCCCGCTCCACCGCGATCTTGGTGTCGGACCAGTCCCACCAGTCGGCGGTCTTCTTGGCGCCGCCCAGCTCGGTGGAGGTGAGCGGGCCCTCGGCGCGCAGCTTGTCGAGCACCGAGCGGTAGGTGGCCTCGTCGACCTGCTTGCCCCAGACGTGGGCGTTCGCGCGGTAGCGGCGGCGCCGGAAGGCGAACAGCGGCCACTCCTCGACGGGCAGGATGCAGGCCGCGTGGGACCAGTACTCGAAGCTCGCCCCGGAGCCCCAGTACGCCGCCTCGACGGCCGGGCGGCCGACCGCGCCGAGCCGGGCGTAGGGGACCAGCTCGTGGGAGCGGGCCAGTACCGAGATGGTGTCGAGCTGCACCGAGCCGAGGTGGCGCAGCACCCCGCGCACGCCGCCGCGGCGGTCCGGCGCGCCGAGCAGGCCCTGGGCGCGCAGCGCGATCCGGCGGGCTTCGTCGGCGCCGAGCGTGGTCACCGGGGCGGGGCCGGCGGCTGCGCCGGTGCGGGAGGAACCGGTGCGGGACGGACCGGCGGCGGGGCGAGGGGTCGAGGCGGTCATGCCGGCGAGCCTAGACCGGGGGTCCGACAACCGGCCCGGCCCGACGGGAGCCCGCCCGGGGCCCGTCCGGGGCCCGCTGGTCGGGCTCCGGACGGGCCGGGGCGGCTCGTCCGGAGCCCGGCTGGGCTCGGCTCAGTCGGTCAGGTCGGTGGCGAGCAGGCCGGCGACCCAGGAGTCGTGGAACCGCCCGCGCTGCTCCGCGTACGAGCGCAGGGTGCCCTCGAACCTGAAGCCGACCTTCTCGGCCACCGCGCGGGAGCCCTCGTTGCCCACGTAGGCCAGCCACTCGACCCGGCGCAGGCCGAGCTCGGTGAGGGCGTACCGGACCACCGCGCGCGCCGCCTCGGCGGTGTAGCCGCGGCCGCGGAACTCCTTGGTCGCCCACCAGCCGACCTCGGCGACGCCCGACCGGCCCGGACAGGCCATCAGCCCCTGGGAGCCGACCAGCGCGCCGGACTCGCGCTCGAACACCGACCAGATCCGGTTCTCACCGGTCCGCCAGCCCTCGATCGCGAGTTCGCGGACGTAGAACTCGGCGTCCTCGCGTCGGTAGGGGCTGGGGACGACCGTCCAGCGCTGGATCTCCGCGTCCTGGCAGGCGGCGAATACCGCGTCGATGTCGGATTCCCGCGGGGCGCGCAGGATCAGGCGCTCGGTGGTGAGGACGACGGGCTCGACGGTTCCGACGGGCGGCGTCCCGGGCTGTGCTTCCGGCTGGTGCTCCGGCTGTTCTTCCATGACCGGATTATTCCGTGCAGGGAAGAATCCGAGCATCCGATTAACGGAGTGAGATCTTCGACTCCCCGGCCTGCCGCCCGGTTTGCCCCGGTGGGGGAGACTATCGGGCCATGTGCTCGCACGGGTGACACGGGAATAGCGTGCTGACGCACCTCCCGGGGCGTTGGACTCCTCGCATACGATGGCCCGTGCGGTGGGGTGGACCCACCGTGCAGTCGTCCAGTGCCAATACAGGCAAGGAGCCCGCTCACGTGTCCGTCTTCGACAAGATCCTGCGCGCCGGCGAAGGTAAGATCCTTCGCAAGCTGCAGCGGATTGCTGCCCAGGTCAACTCCATCGAAGAGGACTTCGTCAACCTCACCGACGCCGAGCTGCGCGCGCTGACCGACGAGTACAAGCAGCGGCTCGCCGACGGCGAGACCCTGGACGACATCCTCCCCGAGGCGTTCGCCACCGTCCGCGAGGCCGCCAAGCGCGTGCTCGGCCAGCGGCACTACGACGTCCAGCTGATGGGTGGCGCGGCCCTGCACCTCGGCTACGTCGCCGAGATGCGCACCGGTGAGGGCAAGACCCTGGTCGGCACCCTGCCCGCGTACCTCAACGCGCTCACCGGCAAGGGCGTGCACCTGATCACGGTCAACGACTACCTCGCCGAGCGCGACTCGGAGTGGATGGGCCGGGTGCACCGCTTCCTCGGCCTCGAAGTCGGCGTGATCCTCGGCAACATGACGCCCGCCGAGCGCAAGCGCCAGTACGGGATGGACATCACGTACGGCACCAACAACGAGTTCGGCTTCGACTACCTGCGCGACAACATGGCCTGGTCGAAGGACGAACTCGTCCAGCGCGGCCACAACTTCGCGGTGGTCGACGAGGTCGACTCGATCCTCATCGACGAGGCCCGTACCCCGCTGATCATCTCCGGCCCGGCCGACCAGGCGACCAAGTGGTACGCCGACTTCGCCAAGCTGGTGCAGCGCCTCAAGATCGACCGCGACTACGAGGTCGACGAGAAGAAGCGCACCGTCGGCGTGCTGGAGGAGGGCGTCTCCCGGGTCGAGGACTACCTCGGCATCGACAACCTCTACGAGTCGGTGAACACGCCGCTGGTGGGCTTCCTGAACAACGCCATCAAGGCGAAGGAGCTCTACAAGAACGACAAGGACTACGTCGTCATGAACGGCGAAGTCATGATCGTGGACGAGCACACCGGCCGTATCCTCGCCGGCCGCCGCTACAACGAGGGCATGCACCAGGCGATCGAGGCCAAGGAGGGGGTGGAGGTCCAGAACGAGAACCAGACCCTGGCCACCATCACCCTCCAGAACTTCTTCCGCCTGTACGACAAGCTGGCCGGTATGACCGGTACCGGTACCACCGAGGCGGCCGAGTTCCACCAGATCTACAAGCTCGGCGTGGTGCCGATCCCGACCAACAAGACGCCGCTGCGCATCGACCAGCCCGACCTGATCTACAAGTCGGAGCCGGCCAAGTTCGCCGCCGTGGTCGAGGACATCGCCGAGAAGCACGAGAAGGGCCAGCCGGTGCTGGTCGGCACCGTGTCGGTGGAGAAGTCCGAGTACCTGTCGCAGGAGCTGCGCAAGCGCGGCATCCCGCACGAGGTGCTGAACGCCAAGCACCACGAGCGCGAGGCGCAGATCGTCGCGCAGGCCGGCCGCAAGGGCGCCGTCACCGTCGCCACCAACATGGCCGGCCGCGGTACCGACATCATGCTCGGCGGCAACGCCGACCACCTGGCGGCGGCCGAGCTGGCCCAGCGCGGGCTCACCCCGACCGACACCCCGGACGAGTACGAGGCCGCGTTCCCGGCCGCGCTGGAGAAGGCCAAGGCCTCGGTCAAGGCCGAGCAGGACGAGGTCAAGGAGGCCGGCGGCCTCTACGTCCTCGGCACCGAGCGGCACGAGTCCCGCCGGATCGACAACCAGCTGCGCGGCCGCTCCGGCCGTCAGGGCGACCCGGGCGAGTCCCGCTTCTACCTGTCGCTCGGCGACGACCTGATGCGCCTGTTCAAGGCCGGCATGGTCGAGCGCGTGCTCTCGATGGCCAACGTGCCCGAGGACGTGCCGATCGAGTCGAAGATGGTCACCCGGGCCATCGCCTCCGCGCAGACCCAGGTCGAGCAGCAGAACTTCGAGATCCGCAAGAACGTCCTCAAGTACGACGAGGTGCTGAACCGCCAGCGCGAGGTCATCTACGGCGAGCGCCGCCGCGTGCTGGAGGGCGAGGACCTGCAGGAGCAGGTCGGCCACTTCATGGACGACACCGTCGAGGCGTACGTCAAGGCGGCCACCGGTGAGGGCTTCGAGGACGACTGGGACCTCGAGAAGCTGTGGACCGCGCTCAAGCAGCTCTACCCCGTCACCCTGGACCTGGAGGAGCTGGAGGAGGAGGCCGGCGGCACCGCGGGCCTCACGCCCGAGTTCCTCACCAAGTCCGTCCAGGAGGACGTCCAGGGCCAGTACGGCGCCCGTGAGGACCAGCTCGGCGCGGAGATCATGCGCGAGCTGGAGCGCCGCGTCGTCCTCTCGGTGCTGGACCGCCGCTGGCGCGAGCACCTCTACGAGATGGACTACCTCCAGGAGGGCATCGGCCTGCGGGCCATGGCGCAGCGCGACCCGCTGGTCGAGTACCAGCGCGAGGGCTTCGACATGTTCACCGCGATGATGGAGGGCATCAAGGAGGAGTCCGTCGGCTACCTGTTCAACCTGGAGGTCCAGGTCGAGCAGCAGGTCGAGGAGGTCCCGGTCGAGGACGCCGCGGTGCTGCTCGACAAGCTGGAGAAGGACGCCGCCCGCCCGGAGATCAAGGCCAAGGGCCTGGAGGCCCCCAAGCCGCAGCGCCTGCACTACACGGCCCCCTCGGAGGAGGTCGGCGGCGGTGTGGTCGAGGGTGACTTCGAGGACCTCGGCGCCGAGGACGAGGGCGACGGGCTGACCCGCGCCGAGCGCCGCAAGGCCGCCCGGTCGGCCAAGGGCCGCCGCCGCAAGAGCTGAGGCGAGGCCGGCCGGTCCGGCCCGCCGCCGCGCAGGGCGCCGCTCCCGTACGGGGGTGGCGCCCTGCGCCGTTCCCGGGGGTGTCAGCGCGGGCGTGCTCATCGGGCCTCCACGGCGGTGCACTGCCACTGACCGGCCGGGCCGCGCGGCTCCAGCCGGAACGCCACCATGTGGTGCCGGGCCCCGAGGTCGACCCGGACGCAGGCCTCGACGGCGCCCGGTGAGGGCGAGCGGTCGTGCACCGGGCCGAGCCGCGGCCGCTCGGCGCCGTGCGCCCGGCTCAGCGTGCCGGCCCGGACCAGCGCGGAGAGCTGGCCGTAGCAGGCCAGCGTGGTGTGCCGCAGCAGCTGGCCGGACGGCCGGGCGCCGGTGAGCACCTCCACCAGCCGGTGGGCGAAGCGGGTGCTCAGCCCGGCTTGCGGGGCGTGGCCCGGAGCGGGGGCGCAGGCGGTCCGGGGGTGGCGCGGGCGGCGTTCGGCGGCGGGCGGATGGTGGTGGTCCCGGGCGGTGCCGCGCGAGCGGTGCGGGCGCGCCGACAGCACGGCGGGCGGGACGAGCGGCGGGGCGGCGCGGTTCGGACAGGTGGCCATGGGCCTTCCTCGGGGCGGCGGGGCGGGACGGGGTCGGTCGTGCGGTCGTGCGGTCGTGCGGTCGTGTGGTGGTGCGGTCGGGCGGTGGTGCGAGTACGGACGGGACCTTGCTAGCCGCCCCTCGCGAGGGGCGGCAACGGCTTTCCGGCCGGCCCCCGGGCCGTTCCGAAGTTCACCTATCCGGGTGAGTGCGGCCGTGCGGGGGCAGGCGCCCGGGAGACCCCGGTGGCACGGCGTTGACGTGCCGGAGCGGGCGGGGGAGCCCGAAGGGGGACGGTCCCGTTCGCCAGGACGGGGCGTTGCGCCCCCACCGGGTCGACGCGCACGATCGGAGCCGGGACGGACGGCGACGCCCGGTCCGGACCACCACCGCCCCGACGAGGACAGGCGGCCGGTATGACGACATGGGTATCCGGGACGCGGGCGGCCGCGTCGGCGGCCACCGACGGCGCTCCCCGGCGCGGTCTGGTGCTGGGCGGCGGGGGCATGCTCGGCGCGGCCTGGACGGTCGGCGCGCTCTGCGCGGTCGAGGAGGCCACCGGCCGGCGTCCGGGCGACGCCGACGTGCTGCTCGGCACCTCGGCGGGCGCGATCCTCGCCGCGCTGCTGGCCGGCGGGGTCGGCGCCGACCAGCTCCGGGACCACCAGCGCGGGCTGCCGGTCACGGTCGGGCCGCTGGCCGGGGTGGACTTCGACTACGCCACGGCGGTCGGCGGCGCGCTGCCGCCGCGGCCCCGGGCGGGCATCGGCTCGCCGGGCCTGCTGCGGGACGCCGTCCGGCATCCGCGCGAGTACCCGCTGCTCACCATGGTCTCGGCGATGGCGCCGCACGGGCGCGGCTCGCTGGCGCGGGTCGGCGAGCTGGTCGACGGCCTGTTCGGCGGGCCGGCGGGTGGTCCGGCGGGGTCGGGCGGTCCGGTGGCGGGTTCGGCGGGTTCGGCGTTGCGGGTGGTCGCGGTGGACTACCGCAGCGGGCACCGGGTGGTCTTCGGGGACCCGGACGCGCCGCCGGCCGGCGTCGGCGAGGCGGTGATGGCCTCCTGCGCGATCCCCGGCTGGTTCGCCCCGGTCCGGGTGGCCGGCGCGGCGTACGTGGACGGCGGCTGCTGGTCGGCCACCAACGCCGACCTGCTGCTCGACCGGGGCCTGGACGAGGTGTACGTGCTCGCCCCGATGGCGCTCCGGCTCGACCCGCCCGGGCGCTCGGAGCCCGATCAGGGCGCGTCCGGTACGTCGCGCGCCCGGCGCGGAGGGGAGCGCCCGCACGGAGTGCTCGCCCAGCTGGTCGGCCGCTACCGCCGGTCGGTGACCCGGCAGCTGCTGCGCGAGGCCGGCCTGCTGCGGGCGGGCGGCGTCCGGGTGCACCTGCTCGCGCCCACCCCGGCGGACCTGGCGGTGATGGGGGCGAACCTGATGGACCCGACCCGCCGGGGCCCGGTCCTGGAGAGCGCGCTGCGCAGCTGCCGCACGGCCCTGGAGGGCGTGCGCTGAGGCCCCGGGGGTGCCGGGGCGACGGGAGGGCACCGAGGCCCGGCGTGGGGTTGGGGGCGTGCGGAGGGTGGCCGTGCGCCCGGGTCGGTGCGACGGGGGTGATCACAGGGGCGCGTCCGGCGCTTATTCTGGGGCGCTGGAAGCTGTGCCGCTGGACGAACCGGAGAGTGCCACCGATGCGCGTGTACGTGCCCACCACCCTGACCGGCCTGGCGGCGGCGCACTCCGGCGGCGCGCTGGACCAGTCCGCCGCGTACGCCGTGACGCCCGCGCTGCGCGAGTGGTACGTCAGCGACGACCTGGAGGAGCTGGAGTACGCGGCGCTGAACCGGGCCGCCCAGTCCTCGCTCCGGCTGCTGGCCGCCGACCCGCAGGCCCCGCGCCGCCGCGTCGTGGTCGCGCTGGACGTCGCCGACTCCGCCGTCCGCCCGTTCCCCGGCGACGAGTACCAGGACCAGGCCTCGCTGGGCCGGGTGGTGCTGGCCGGACCGGTGAAGCTGGCCAAGGCGGCCTCGGTGCACGCGGACGTCGCCGACCAGGACGTGGTGGAGGACGTGGCAGCGGCGGTCGCGGCGGTGACGGCGGCCGACGCGGGCGACCAGGACGCCCAGTTCACCGTGGACGGCGCCGAGGACCACGACCTGCTCTGGTACGCCACCCAGGAGATCGCCGCCCTGCTGGCCTGAGGCCCCCGCCCGCCCGGGGCCCCGCGCAGGTCGGGCGGCGTGAGCCCCGTCCTACCGGCTTGTCGGTGCCCGGCGTTACCGTTCACGCGTGCGCACACACATCGTCTGGGACTGGAACGGCACGCTCTTCCACGACATGGAAGCGGTGCTCGGCGCGAGCAACGCCGCCTTCGCGACCATCGGCGTCGGGCCGATGACGCTGCAGGAGTACCGCGAGCAGTACGAGATCCCGATCCCGAAGTTCTACCAGCGGCTGCTCGGCCGGATGCCCTCCGAGGCCGAGTGGCTGCGCCTGGACGACGCCTTCCACGACCGCTACCACGAGCTGAGCCCCGCCTGCGGTCTGACGGAGGGCGCCCGGGAGCTGCTGGACGGCTGGCGGGCGGCCGGGCACAGCCAGTCGCTGCTGTCCATGTACCAGCACGACCGGCTGCTGCCGGTGGTCGACGGCTTCGGCCTGTCCGGGCAGTTCCTGCGGGTGGACGGGCGCAGCGGCCCGGCCGGCGGGCAGAAGGCGGAGCACCTGGTCCGCCACCTGGCCGCGCTCGGCGAGCACACCGACGGCGGGCACGTGGACCCGGCGCGGACGGTGCTGATCGGGGACGCGGCGGACGACGCGCTGGCGGCGCTGAGCGCGGGCGCGCACGCGGTGCTGTACACGGGCGGCTCGCACACCCGGGAGAAGCTGGAGCCGGTCGGCGTGCCGGTGGTGGACACCCTGGCGGAGGCCGTCGAGCTGGCGACCCGCCTGGTCGGCTGAGCGGGCGCGCCTAGCGGGCGGGCCGAGCGGGCGGGCCGAGCCGGAACGGCGGACGCACCGGCGGCGTGGCGCGCGCCACGCCCTCCGTTGGCGTGTCCGGGCGGGCGAACCGGCCCGCGGCTGGTCAGGCTGGACGGGCGCCGGGCCCGTCGTCGGAACGGGTCGGCCGCCGTGACGAGGAGCGGAGCCCGCCATGCCCATCGACGCAGTCACCCAGGTCCCGGTCCCGGGCAACGAGCCGGTGCGCGGCTACGCGCCCGGCAGTCCGGAGCGGGACCGGCTGGTGCGCCGGCTGGACGAGCTGGCGGCCGAGCCGGTCCCGCTGCCGATGACCATCGGCGGCGAGCAGCGGTTCGGCGGCGGCGAGCGGATCGACGTCGTCCAGCCGCACCACCACGCCGCCAAGCTGGGCGTGCTCGGCAACGCCACCCGGGAGGACGGCCGGGCCGCGGTGGACGCCGCGCTGGCCGCCGGCCGGGAGTGGCGCTCGCTGTCCTTCGACGACCGGGCGGCGGTCTTCCTGCGCGCCGCCGACCTGCTGGCCGGCCCGTGGCGGGACACGCTGAACGCGGCCACCATGCTCGGGCAGTCCAAGACGGCGCAGCAGGCGGAGATCGACTCGGCCTGCGAGCTGATCGACTTCTGGCGCTACAACGTCCACTTCGCCCGGCAGATCCTGGCCGACCAGCCGGTCTCCTCACCCGGGGTGTGGAACCGGACCGACCACCGCCCGCTGGAAGGTTTCGTCTACGCGATCACCCCGTTCAACTTCACCGCGATCGCCGGCAACCTGCCGACCGCGCCCGCGCTGATGGGCAACACGGTGGTCTGGAAGCCCGCGCCGACCCAGACCCTGGCCGCGCACCACCTGATGCGCCTGCTGGAGGCGGCCGGGCTGCCGCCCGGGGTGATCAACATGGTCACCGGGGACGGGCAGCAGCTGTCCGCGGTGGCGCTCGCCGACCCGGCCCTCGCCGGGCTGCACTTCACCGGCTCGACGGCCACCTTCCAGTCGCTCTGGCAGACCGTCGGCGCCAACATCGGCGGCTACCGGACGTACCCGCGGATCGTCGGCGAGACCGGCGGCAAGGACTTCCTGCTGGCGCACCGCTCGGCGGACCCGGAGATCCTGAAGACCGCGCTGATCCGGGGCGCCTTCGAGTACCAGGGCCAGAAGTGCTCGGCGCTCTCCCGCGCGTACCTGCCGCGCAGCGTCTGGCAGCGGATCAAGGACGACTTCCTCGGCGAGGTGGACGCGCTGGCCGTCGGCGACGTCACCGACCTGTCGAACTTCATGGGCGCGCTGATCGACCGGCGCGCGTTCGAGAAGAACCGGGACGCGATCGACCGGGCGAAGGCCGATCCGACCGTCGAACTGGCGGCCGGCGGCCAGTACGACGACGCGATCGGCTGGTTCGTCCGCCCGACGGTGCTGGTCTCCTCGGACCACCGCAACGAGATGTTCCGCACCGAGTACTTCGGCCCGATCCTGGCCGTCCACGTCTACGAGGACTCCCGCTGGGAGGACGTGCTGACCCGGGTCGACGGGGGCGCGCCGTACGGGCTGACCGGCGCGGTGGTGGCCCAGGACCGCTACGCGATCGCGCAGGCGGTGGAGGCGCTGCGGTTCGCCGCCGGGAACTTCTACATCAACGACAAGCCGACCGGCGCGGTGGTCGGCCAGCAGCCCTTCGGCGGCGGGCGGGCGTCCGGCACCAACGACAAGGCGGGCGCCGCGCAGAACCTGCTGCGCTGGACCTCGGCCCGGTCGATCAAGGAGACCTTCGTCCCGCCGACCGAGCACGGCTACCCGCACATGGGCTGACCGGGCAAGACCCGCAGCGAGGTTCGGCTTTCGGCGCAAACCGGCAGGCTGATTGGACAAGCTGTCCAGGACGGCCCGATCTTCCTGCAGGTTTGCGCCTGCTTGGCTCCTGACACCTTCGAATGATCCCGTTAGGCTGGCTGGCGTCGTCGGGTGGCTCCGCAGGCCGAATGTTTCGTCCTACCCGCTGTAGAGGTGTTTCATGCGTGCCATGGGCCCCTTTCAGCAGGAAGGTGCGGCAGGATTGCGGTAGACCCGGCGGTGCACACCCACACCACCACCGAGTCACGCAACGGCGCGCGACAGGAGCCAAGAAGTCATGCAGACCAAGCTGGACGCAGCCAAGGCCGAACTGCTCAAGAAGGCAGCAGCAGCCGCTGAGAACAGCCAGGTAGGGGGAGCGGCGCCGGGTGAGGGGCTGAGCAACGGCGCTCTGTCCGCGTACCTGCACCACTACTACCTCCACACCGCGCCCGAGGACATGGTCCACCGCGACCCGGTCGACGTGTACGGCGCGGCGGCCTCCCACTACCGCCTCGGGCTCAAGCGGCCCCAGGGCACCGCCGAGGTGCGGGTGTACACCCCCTCGGTCGAGGAGAACGGCTGGTCCTGCGGCCACACCGTGGTCGAGGTCGTCACCGACGACATGCCCTTCCTGGTCGACTCGGTCACCAACGAGCTGTCCCGCCAGGACCGCGCGATCCACGTCGTCATCCACCCCCAGCTGGTCGTCCGCCGTGACATCACCGGCAAGCTGCTGGAGATCCTCGACGTCGACGCCTGCGCCCGCAGCCAGGCCGCCGGCACCGAGTGGCCGGCCGACGCGATCGTCGAGTCGTGGATGCACATCGAGATCGACCGCGAGACCGACCGCGAGGACCTGCGCGCGATCGAGACCGACCTGCGCCGCGTGCTCGGCGACGTCCGCGAGGTCGTCGAGGACTGGGGCAAGATGCGCGACTCCGCGCTGCGCCTGGCCGACGAGCTGGCCGAGCAGCCCCCGACCGGCCTGCCCGAGCAGGAGGTCGGCGAGGCCTGGGAGCTCATGCGCTGGCTCGCCGACGACCACTTCACCTTCCTCGGCTACCGCGAGTACGACCTCGTCGAGCACGAGGGCGAGGAGGTCCTGAAGGCCGTCGCCGGCACCGGCCTCGGCATCCTGCGCTCCGACCCGATCGGCCACGACGACCAGCACCACTCGGTCAGCGAGGCCTTCGGCCGGCTCTCCGCCCCAGTCCGCGCCAAGGCCCACGAGAAGAAGCTGCTCGTCCTCACCAAGGCCAACAGCCGGGCGACCGTGCACCGCCCCGCCTACCTCGACTACGTCGGCGTGAAGAAGTTCGACGCCAACGGCGAGGTCATCGGCGAGCGCCGCTTCCTCGGCCTGTTCTCGGCCGCCGCCTACACCGAGTCGGTCGCCCGCATCCCGGTCGTCCGCCGCAAGGTCCAGGACGTCATCGCCGAGTCCGGCTTCTCCACCGAGAGCCACGACGGCCGCGACCTGCTGCAGATCCTGGAGACCTTCCCCCGGGACGAGATCTTCCAGACCCCGGCCGACGAGCTGCTCCAGATCGCCACCAGCGTGCTCTACCTGCAGGAGCGCCGCCGACTGCGGCTGTTCCTGCGCCAGGACGAGTACGGGCGCTACTTCTCCGCGCTGGTCTACCTGCCGCGCGACCGCTACACCACCCGCATCCGGCTGCGCCTGATGGACATCCTGATGCAGGAGCTCAACGGCGCCTCCATCGACTACACCGTCTGGTCGACCGAGTCGGTGCTGACCCGACTGCACTTCGTCGTCCGGGTCACCCCGGGCAGTGAGCTGCCGCAGCTGACCGACGCCGAGGTCGAGCGGATCGAGGCCAAGCTGGCCGAGGCCGCCCGGTTCTGGATGGACGGCTTCAACGACCAGCTGCACGTCGAGCTGGGCGAGGAGAAGGCCGCCGAGCTCTCCCGCAAGTACGCCAACGCCTTCCCCGACGGCTACCGCGCCGACTTCACCGCGCGCACCGCCGTCGCCGACCTCAAGCAGATCGAGTCGCTGCAGGGCGACGGCGACTTCCGCCTGAACCTGTACCAGCCGGTCGGCGCGGGCGACGACGAGCGCCGCTTCAAGATCTACCGGGTGGGCGGCCCGATCTCGCTCACCGAGGTGCTGCCGGTCCTCCAGCGCCTCGGCGTCGAGGTGCTGGACGAGCACCCGTACGCGCTCACCCGCTCCGACCACACCACCGCCTGGGTCTACGACTTCGGCCTGCGGCTGCGCGAGGCCGTCGAGCTCACCGACGAGGCGCGCGAGCGCTTCCAGGAGACCTTCGCCGCCACCTGGACCGGCAAGGCCGAGAACGACGGCTTCAACGAGCTGGTCCTGACCGCCGGGCTGACCTGGCGCCAGGCGATGATGCTGCGCGCGTACGCCAAGTACCTGCGCCAGGCGGGCTCCACGTTCTCCCAGGACTACATGGAGGACGCGCTCCGCAACAACACGCACACCACCCGCCTGCTGGTGAACCTCTTCGAGGCCCGGCTGAGCCCGAGCCACCGCTCGGGTGCCGCCGAGCTGACCGAGGGCATCCTGGAGGAGCTGTCCGGCGCGCTGGACGAGGTCGTCTCGCTGGACGAGGACCGCATCCTGCGCTCGTTCCTGCACCTCATCAAGGCCACCCTGCGGACCAACTTCTTCCAGCACGACGGCTCGGGCGCGTGGCACTCCTACGTGTCGATGAAGTTCGACCCGAAGGCGATCCCGGACCTGCCGGCCCCGCGCCCGGCGTTCGAGATCTGGGTCTACTCGCCGCAGGTCGAGGGCGTGCACCTGCGCTTCGGCAAGGTCGCCCGCGGTGGTCTGCGCTGGTCCGACCGGCGTGAGGACTTCCGGACCGAGATCCTCGGCCTGGTCAAGGCGCAGATGGTGAAGAACACCGTCATCGTGCCGGTCGGCGCCAAGGGCGGCTTCGTCGCCAAGCAGCTGCCGGACCCGTCGGTGGACCGGGACGCCTGGCTGGCCGAGGGCATCTCGTCCTACAAGACGTTCATCTCGGCGCTGCTGGACATCACCGACAACCTGGTGGCCGGCGAGGTCGTCCACCCGGCCGACGTGGTCCGCCACGACGAGGACGACACCTACCTGGTCGTCGCCGCCG
The DNA here is from genome assembly GCF_040683335.1 of Kitasatospora sp. NPDC093806. Taxonomy (NCBI): domain Bacteria; kingdom Bacillati; phylum Actinomycetota; class Actinomycetes; order Kitasatosporales; family Streptomycetaceae; genus Kitasatospora; species Kitasatospora sp. NPDC093806. The sequence continues at coordinate 238,599 of NZ_JBFBDO010000002.1, read as the reverse complement.
ACAAGGGCACCGCCACCTTCTCCGACATCGCCAACGGCGTCGCCGAGTCCTACGGCTTCTGGCTGGGCGACGCGTTCGCCTCCGGCGGTTCCGCCGGCTACGACCACAAGGGCATGGGCATCACCGCCCGCGGCGCCTGGGAGTCGGTCAAGCGCAACTTCCGCGAGCTCGGCCACGACACCCAGGCCGAGGACTTCACCGTCGTCGGCATCGGCGACATGTCCGGCGACGTCTTCGGCAACGGCATGCTGCTCAGCGAGCACATCCGCCTGGTCGCCGCCTTCGACCACCGCCACATCTTCCTCGACCCCAACCCGGACGCGGCCGTCTCCTACGCGGAGCGCCGCCGCCTCTTCGACCTGCCGCGCAGCTCCTGGGACGACTACGACAAGTCGCTGGTCTCGGCCGGCGGCGGCGTCTTCCCGCGCAGCGCCAAGTCGATCCCGGTCTCCGCCCAGGTGCGCGAGCGGCTCGGCATCGAGGCCGCCAAGCTCACCCCGGCCGAGCTGATGAAGGCCATCCTGCAGGCGCCCGTCGACCTGTTCTGGAACGGCGGCATCGGCACCTACATCAAGGCCTCCACCGAGACCAACGCCGAGGTCGGCGACAAGGCCAACGACGCCATCCGGGTCAACGGCGAGCAGGTCCGCGCCCGCGTCATCGGCGAGGGCGGCAACCTCGGCTGCACCCAGCTCGGCCGCATCGAGTACGCAGCCACCGGCGGACCGCAGTCCACCGGCGGCTGGGTCGACACCGACGCGATCGACAACTCGGCCGGCGTCGACACCTCGGACCACGAGGTCAACATCAAGATCCTGCTCAACCAGGTGGTCGCCGACGGCGACATGACGGTCAAGCAGCGCAACACCCTGCTCGCCGAGATGACCGACGAGGTCGGCCACCTCGTGCTGCGCAACAACTACGCGCAGAACGTGGTCCTGGCCAACGCCGTCGCCCAGGCGCACAGCATGGTCAACGTCCACTCCCGGATGATCAACCGCCTGGAGGCCGGCGGCCAGCTCGACCGGGCCCTGGAGTTCCTGCCCGCCGAGCGGCAGATCCGCGAGCGCCAGCAGAACGGCCGCGGGCTCTCCCAGCCCGAGCTGTCCGTCCTGCTCGCCTACACCAAGATCACCCTGGCCGACGAGCTGCTCGCCACCGAGCTGCCCGACGACCCGTACTTCCGCACCGCGCTGCACGACTACTTCCCCAGCGCCCTGCGGGCCCGGTTCGCCGAGCAGATCGACCAGCACGCGCTGCGCCGCGAGATCATCACCACGCTGATCGTCAACGACACGATCAACCGCGGTGGCTGCACCTTCGCCTTCCGTCTGAAGGAGGAGACCGGCGCCACCTACGAGGAGATCGCCCGCACCCACACCGCCGCCCGGGCCGTCTTCGGCCTGGAGGAGATCTGGTCCGAGATCGAGGCCCTGGACAACCGGGTCCCGGCCCGCGCCCAGACCAAGATGCGCCTGCACTCGCGCCGCCTGGTCGAGCGCGCCACCCGGTGGATGCTCAACAACCGGCGCCAGCCGCTGGACATCGCCGGCACCATCGCGTTCTTCCACGACCGGGTCAACCAGGTCTGGGGCTCGCTGCCGAAGCCGCTGCGCGGCGAGGACCTCGCCTGGTTCGAGTCGGTCTACCAGGAGCTCGCCGGGGCCGGTGTCCCCGAGGAGCTCGCCACCCGGATCGCGGGCCTGTCCTCGACCTTCCCGACCCTCGACATCACCGAGGTCGCGGACCGGTCCGGCAAGGACGTCGCCGAGGTCGCCGAGCTCTACTACGACCTCGCCGACCGCCTCCAGATCACCCACCTGCTCGACCGCATCATCGAGCTGCCCCGCACCGACCGCTGGTCGTCGATGGCCCGCGCCGCCATCCGCGAGGACCTCTTCGCGGCCCACGCGGCCCTGACCGCCGACATCCTGGCCTGCGGCCCCGACGGCGCCGCCCCCGAGGAGCGCTACACCGCCTGGGCGGACCTCAACTCCACCCTGCTGAACCGCGCCCAGAACACCCTCGACGACATAAGGGGTTCGGACAACTACGAGCTGTCCAGCCTCTCCGTCGCGATGCGCGTCATCCGCACCCTGCTCCGCACGGGCACCATGCGCTGACGAGGCTGATGCAGTGAACGGCGGGCCCGCGTCCTGATGGACGCGGGCCCGCCGCCTTTCCGGGGCGCCGATGGCGCCGGGGGGTGTGTGTTACGGGCAGAGTTGGTGGGTGGTGGGGGTGCACTCGGGGTCGGGGTCGATGGGGCCGGTGGTGCCGGGGCGGAAGTTGGACCACCACAGCGGGGTGCTGCCGTAGTAGACGACCAGGTTGCCGGCGTTCTGGATGGCGAGGTAGGCGCCCGGGTGGCGGCCGGTGCGGCTCTCCCAGAGGGGGCGCCAGGCGGCGTCGTAGGCGGTGAGGTTGCCGTCGTCCTGCACGTAGAAGTAGGTGCCGAGGCCGTACGTGCCGACGGCGGTCCAGATCGCGACCCCGTTGCGGTAGAGCACCACGTGCCCGTCGTACTGCTGGGACAGCACGGTGCTGCCGTCGGGCGAGGACCAGCTCTGTCCGCGGGACAGGCCGGCGGTGGCGCGGATGATCGTCTGGGTGCCGTCCGACACGGCGGCCGGGGCGGCGGGGGCGGTGGCGATGATCGCGGGCGCACCCGCCGGCGGGGCGCCGTCGGCGGCCTGGGCGGGCCCGCCCAGCAGTCCGGCGGCCATCAGCGCGGCGCCCAGGACGACACCGGCGCGGGGAGCGAGGGAACGAGGGATTCTCATGACGTACTCTCCTGAAGTCGCTTCGGCGGGGGGCTCGTTGCGTCCGGGGCCCCCAGTCTCACCGGGCCCGGACCCCGCACGCCAAGCCCTTCGACGCTCCTCGAATCCGGGCATCGCCCCTCAGACGAGGTGCTTTCGCATCTTGACCATGGTTGTCTCGTAGCCGAGCGACTCGTAGAGGCTGCGGGCACTCGTGTTGAAGTCGAAGACGCTCAGGCCGAGCGTGTGGGCGCCTTGGGTCCGGGCGTCGTCGTCGACCGCGTCTAAGGCCGTGTGCGGGTGAGGGTGGCGTCGGTGAACATCTTCCGCCGGTACTTGGTGAAAAAACCAAGTGAACATGCAGGTTGTGGGCAACATGGCGACCGGCTCTGACACCAGGATGAGGATTCCAGCGCGGTGACATAAGCCATCGTTAGGCTTGCGATTATGAGCCAAGACACCCTGATCAGGCGGCATTTCGGGCATCGAGCCCGGCTTGTGCTCTCGCCCGCCGGGGTGTCGAAGGCTGATGGCCAGGCGCACGCGGCGCGCACCATGTGGAACCTTCTGCATGCCTGGTGGCAGATGATGCCGAAGGAAGGTCGGACTTTCGCGAACGCGGACGCCGCGATCCGACAAGCCCGCCAGGACATCGACTTTCTCGCTGTCCTGCCCGCGCAGGCCGCGCAGGCGGTGCTCAAGACGTACGTTCAGGCGTGGAGGAACTGCTGGGACGGCCGCGCTGGCGCCCCGAGATTCAAGGGCCGGGACCGGACGGTGATGTCCGTGGACATTCCGCAGGGCCGGGACCTGAACATCGTCCGCGTGCACCGACGGTGGGGACAGGTCAACATCCCCAAGGTGGGCCGTGTCCGGTTCCGGTGGACCAAGGGCCTTCCCGTAGGCAAGTGTGCCGACGCGGAGAACCGGATCACCGGAGCCCGGCTGGTCAAGGACGCGCTCGGTTGGCATATCGCCTTCCGCGTCCAGACCCTGGAGATCAAGCCTGCACCCCACCCAGGGTCGGAGGTCGGCATCGACATGGGCGTCACCGTGGCCATCGCCCTCTCGAACGGAGGAACGTACCGGCACGGCGAATGGCTGACCGGCAAGGAAAAGGCCAGGCTCCTGCACCTGGAGCAGCGTGCCGCGCAGCGCAAAAGCCACCGCAGGCCCGGTGAGCCGACCAGCCGCAGACTGCACCGCACCTACGACCGGATCGCAGGACTGCGCGCGAAAGCCAAGCGCCGGGCCCTGGACTGGCAGCACCAGACGACCACCGCCATCGCCCGCACTTACGCCACCGCCGTGGTCGAAGCACTCACCATCACGAACATGGTCAAGTCCGCAAAGGGAACCATCGATGAGCCGGGGAGGAACGTCGCCCCCAAGGCCGGGCTGAACCGCGCCATCAGCGGACAGGCATGGGGTCGCACCATCACCATGCTGACGTACAAGACCGTCCGGCATGGCGGCACCCTGCACAAGGTCCCCGCCCCCGGTACCTCCCGACGCTGCTCCGCGTGCGGCCACACCACGCCGGGCAGTCGGGAATCCCAGGCCGTGTTTGTGTGCAAGTACCCGGACTGCGGCTGGTCCGGCAACGCCGACCACAACGCGGCCCGCAACATCCTGCACCTGTACCGGATGGGCCACGCGCTCGTCCCGGCTGCCGGGAGGGCAGTCGTCAGGCGCGCGAAGCGCGTCAAGCCCGCTGCCGCAAGGTAAGCAGGACTCTCCCGGCTTCAGCCGGGAGAGCACTTCAAGTTCTGTTGATGATGCGCGAAGTAACACATCCGCCACGGTGCGTGCGAAGTGCTGGGGAAACGTGGGGGAGGGTGGGGGCGACCCCAGCCCTGGGTGTCGGGGTCACTCGGCGGTGAGTGGCCAGGGGCCGCACTCGCACCACACGACCTTGCCGATCCCGTCCGGGCGTGCGGCGTAACCCCACTTGAGGCAGAGGGCGTCGACGAGGAGCAGGCCGCGGCCGCGGGTGTCCTCGGTGGTCGGGTATCGGGGGATGGGCAGGCGCTCGCCGGCGTCGTGCGCCTCGATGCGGAGGCGGTCGTCGTCGACGTCGAAGAACACCCGGATCAGCCGCCCCGGCATCCCCGAGTGCAGCACGGCGTTGCCGACCAGCTCCGAGGTGAGCAGTTCCCCGGCCTCGACGAAGCGTTCGCCGCCCGGCCACTCGTCCAGCAGCTCGCGCAGCAGCTGCCGCGCGAGCTGCGGCGATCTGCGCGAGCGCGGGAACCAGGAGTCGCGGGCGCCGAAGGGGTGGTGGGCGGGCCTGTCGGTTCCGGGCATGGGGGAGCCACCTCCGGTGGGGTGAGGGGTGAACGCGGAATCGGGCATGAGGATGCCCGGTAGCCGACCCGCAATGGTGACGCTTTGTATTGCGCTCGACTACGGGATGTAGCATGCTCCCGCTTCGAGATCGTTTGCAACGTTTCTCGGGGAAAGGGGGCGCGGATTGCCTCTGTGCTGACCGGGGGCGCAAACTGACTGTGGATCAGAGGAGGCGGCATGCAAGGGGAACGTCCGTCGAGTGCGCCATCCACGGTTCTGGGGCGGCAGTTGGGTGATGAGCTGCGCACCATGCGGGAGCGCGTCGGTTTGACGACGACAGCCGTGGCTGTCGAACTGGATTGCACCAAGGGCAAGATTTCGCGAATCGAAAACGGGCGCAGTCCTGTCCGCGGCCCTGATCTCACTGCGATGCTTCGGCTGTACGGAGCCGATGAGCCGGCAGTTCACGAGCGATTGACCGAGTTGGCACGATCGGCCAACAAGCGTCGTAAGGCGGGATGGTGGAGCCAGTACGGCAGCGTGCTGGCCGAGACCTACCGGGATTTCATCGCCTTGGAAGCGGTGGCGTCGTCGGTGCGGACCTTTCAGAGCCAGACGATTCCGGCGCTGTTGCAGACCCCGGACTACACGCGGGCGTTGGCGGTCGCCAGCCGGAGTTGGTCCGATCCGGCGGAGATCGAACAGTTCGTGGAAGCCCGGCTCATGAGGCAGCACCGCCTGATAGCGGAAGACCCGTTGAACGTGTGGGTCGTGCTCGCGGAGGGCGCGGTGCGCCAGCAGGTCGGTGGACCCGCTGTGATGCGTGCCCAGCTCGCCCACTTGTTGACGGCTGCGGAAATGCCGAATGTGTCGGTGCAGGTGGTGCCGTTCCGGGTGGGGGCACACGCGAGTATGGCGGGTCCGTATGTGATCCTCGGGTTTCCCGCCGCCTCCGCGTTGGACGTCGTGCTTCTCGACAATCCGTCGGGGTCGATGTGGTTGGAGCGCTCCGATCAGGTGAAGGCGTATGTGGGGCTCTGGAACGATGTCCGCACCAAGGCTCTCTCCCCTGTGGAGTCCCTGGAGCTGATCCATTCGATCGAGGAGCTCGGTACATGACGCAGACCTTCGACCTCTCCGCAGCCAGTTGGCGGAAGAGCACCTACAGCGGTGGCGACAACGAGTGCATCGAGATCGCGGACGGGTTCCCCGGAGTGCTTCCGGTGCGTGATTCGAAGGATCCGGCGGGTCCGTCTCTGGTCTTCTCCGCTGCCGCCTGGGGTTCGTTCGTCGCAGGTGTTCGGGCGGGGGAGTTCGGCGTCGGCGAGTGAACGTTCCTTCCCGGCGGGCCCGCGTCTTCGGATGCGGGTCTGGCCCCTTCTGCGGCGTGTCCCTGGCGGGACTGCCGGCGTTATCGTGAGTGGGAGCCGCCCAACGAAGGAGTCCGGATGGCCACCGCACCCGACTACAGCGACCTCTTCGACCTCATCGAGCACCTGGAGCCAGAGCAGGTCGAGGAAGTGCGCCGCCACGTGCTGCGCCTGGTCAAGGACACGGCCGAACCGGACGAGACCGAGTACCTCCTGAGCTCGCCGGAGAACGCCCGCCGTCTGCTCGCGTCCCGGCAGGCCGCTGCCGAGGGCCGGTTCGAGTACCGCAGCCTGGTCGACCCCGAGTGAAGCTGGCCTTCACTCCCGAGGGCTGGGACGACTACCTGTACTGGCAGGCGACCGACAAGAAGGTCGTTCGGAAGATCAACGAGCTGGTCAAGGATGCGATCCGGGACCCGTTCAAGGGACTCGGCAAGCCGGAACCGCTGAAGGGTGATCTCGCGGGGCTCTGGTCTCGCCGTATCACCGACGAACACCGGCTGATCTATGAGCCGACTGCGGGCGAGCTGATCATTCACCAGGCTCGTTTCCACTACTCGCGCTGAACGTTCCTTCCCGGCGGGTCCGCGTCCTTGGGCGTGGGCCCGCCGTGGTTTTGGGAACTCGGTGCTGGGGTGCGGACAGGTGGGGGTGTGGAACTGTCGCAGCGGGGACGGATACGGGATGGGGACCAGTGGGCGTTCGGGGAGCTCTTCGACGAATCGGCGGGTGACCTGTACCGGTACGCGGTGCGGGTCTGCGGGGACTGGGCGGTGGCCGAGGACGTCGTCCAGCTGACCTTCCTGGAGGCGTGGCGGCTGCGGCGCAAGCTCAGGGACGGTGAGGAGTCCGTCCGGCCGTGGCTGTTCGGGATCGCCGCCAACGTGCTGCGCAACACCGGCAGGGCGGCGCGGCGGCACCGGGCCGCGATGGAGCGGATGCCCGAGCGGGACGTCGTACCGGACTTCGCCGACGAGCTGGTCAGCCGGCTGGACGACAGCGCGCAGCTGGCGGCCGCCCGGCGGGCGCTCGGCGGGCTGCGGAAGGCCGAGCGGGACGTGTTCGGGCTCTGCGTGTGGGCGGGGCTGGACTACGTGAGCGCCGCCGAGGCCCTCGGGGTGCCGGTCGGGACGGTGCGTTCGCGGCTGTCGCGCGCCCGGACGAAGCTGCGCGCGCTGGTGGAGGAAGAACTGCGAAACGGCCGGGAACTCCGTTCGGGGGCCGGACAGGTACGGGGTGGCCGCACCGTTGCGGCCCGGTCGATACGGGAGACGAGCCGATGAACGAGGACGAACGCGCCGAACTGGCCCGGCTGTTGCCGCCGCCGGCGAGGCCCGAGCTCTCCGCCGACCGCCACCGGCTGTTGAGGGGACATCTGATGAGTGAGATCCGGGAGCAGAAGCCCGTGCGGGCGCGGCGCGGCAAGCTCGGGTGGGTGGCGGTCCCCGCCCTCGCGGGCGGGCTGGCGCTGGTGGTGGTGCTGAGCGGTGGGGGCGGGGACGGTCAGCCGCAGCAGCAGGCGCAGGGGCAGGCACAGGGGCAGCAGTCGGGGGGCAACAGCAGCACCACGCTGAACGCGGCGCCCGTCGGCGCCGTCCAGCTGCTGACCCAGGCGGCCGACACCGCCGCCGGCAAGCCCGACCCGAAGCCGGGCAAGAAGCAGTTCGTCTACGTGGACAGCCTGGTCGCGTTCTCCGGCCTCAACCTGGCCACCGGCGAGGCGAAGGTCGACCCGGCGCACCGCCGCCAGATCTGGCTGGCGGTGGACGGCGGCCAGTGGGGCGTACTGAAGGAGGAGGGCCGCAAGACCGGGACGCCCGCGACCAAGCAGGGCGACAACCGTCCGGCGCCGCGCCCGGACGGCGGTGAGTGGCTCGACCCGATCACCAAGCCGGCCCTGGGCGCCGCGACCTACGAGTACCTGGCCGCGCTGCCGACCGACCCGGACGCGCTGCTGAAGAAGATCTACACGGAGACCAAGGGCCAGGGCCAGACCCCCGACCAGGAGGCCTTCGCGACCATCGGCGACCTGCTGCGCGAGCAGCTCGCCCCGCCGGCGGTCAGCGCGGCCCTCTACCGGGCGGCGGCCAAGATCCCCGGCGTCACCGTGGTGGACGACTCCGTGGACGCCTCCGGTCGGCACGGGGTGGCCGTGGCGCACGTGAACGCCGGCACCCGGACCGAGTGGATCTTCGACCCGAAGACCCACGAGTTCCTCGGCGAGCGCGAGGTGGTCGTCGGCGAGGGCAGCGAGATGGGCAAGCCCGGCACGGTGATCGGCCACTCGGCCGTGCTCGGCCGCACGGTCGTCGACCAGGCCGGGGAGGAGCCCAAGACGAACGCCTGAGCCAGGAGAACCAAGAACGACAGGTGAAGCTGTGGGGCCCGGTGGAAGCGGGCCCCACAGCCGTTTCGGCGTGCGCCTAGCGGGCCGCGGCGCGTTGGAGGGCGCTGGCGAGGAGGGCCAGGTCGGTGGGGCCGTTGCCGAGTTCGCGGACCGGGCGGCGGGCGGGCGGGGCGCCGAGGGTCAGCGGGTCTATGGCGACGACGGTGGGCCGCAGGGTGGCGGTGCGCGGGATGCGGCCGCTGATCCGGGCGGTCTGGAACGCCGTCACACCGCCGTCCGGCAGCCGCAGGTAGCCGCGGCCGGGGGTGGACTCGGGCAGGGCGGCGGCGTCGCCGAGGTGGATGAGCAGGTCGGAGTCGGCCGGGTCGTCGGTGCGCAGGGCGATCCGCAGCAGGGCGGCCTCGTCGACCTCGGTGCCCGCGCTCTCCTCGGGGCGCCCGGTGGTCACCACCAGGTGGACGCCGAGCGGTCCGCCGCGCCGGGCGACGGCGGCCAGGGCGCGGGCCAGCGGGCGGCCGGCCGGGGAGGTGGGGGAGAGCAGCGCGTCGTAGTCGTCGACCACGACGACCAGGCGGGCCGGACAGGGGCCGGTGGGAGCGGGGGCGGCGGGCGCCTTTGCCGGGGCCTCGGGGCTGCGCGGCTGGACGATCTTGGCGACGGCGGGCGCCGCGGGGCCGCCGACGGTGGCCGGGACCGGGAGGACGGGGACCGCCGGGACGGACGGGACCTCCGCGTCCAGGCCCGCGTCCAGGATCCGGGTGGCGTGCCAGGAGGCGAAGTCCAGCCCGTCGAAGAGCCGCTCGCGCAGCGCCAGCTCGTCCTCCAGCGCCTCGGCGGCGAGCAGCGCGCCGCGCGGGTCGGTGGCCGCGTTGACCAGGCCGGTGACGTGCGGCAGTTCGGTGCACCCGGCGAGGTCGTCCTCGGTCGCCCGGCCCTCGACGATGGTGACGCCGAGGCGCTCGGGGCGCTCGGAGACGGCGAGCGAGGCGATCAGGGTGCGCAGCAGCTCGGTCTTGCCGGAGCCGCGCGCGCCGCCGACCAGCAGGTGCGGGCCGCCGGGGTCGGGGGAGGGGAGGGTGAGCTCCGGGTCGGCGAGGTCGAGGGTGCAGAGCTCGTCGCGGGTGGTGCCGAGCAGGGCGGTGGCGGCGCCGATGCCGCCGGCGTGGGCGGCCCAGCGGGCGGAGAGCTTGGCCGGGGTGACGGTGTCCAGCTGGAGCAGGTCGAGCAGGCGCAGCGCGTCCGGCAGCGGGCCGCGGGCGGCCGGGGTGGCCTCGCGCAGCGGGGCGAGGAGGCGGGCGAGGCGCTCGGCCCAGGCGTCCGAGACGGCGTCCAGCGAGACCTCGTACAGGGTTTCCCGGCCCCGGGCGATGGGGCTGGGCCGGTCGAGCGAGAGCTGGGTGCCGACCTCGCCGGTGATCAGCGCGGTGGCGCCGAGGCCGCGGGGCAGCAGCTCGGGCTGTTCGGCGAGGCAGATCGGGAAGATGCCGACCGCGGGGCCCTGGCGCAGCAGCAGGTCGAGGGCCTGCCGGGCGGCCTCGGTGGTGGGGCGGCCGTCGACCACGACGACGGTGCTGGGGTGGCCGCCGAGGCCGATCGGGCCGCTGAGCCGGCTGGTGAGTTCGGTGAGCCGGGCGGTGGCCTGGTCGTCGTCGAGGCCGAGCAGCAGCCGGCAGTCCTGGCCGTCGGTGGGGCGCAGGTGGGGCAGCCAGAGGGCCCAGGCCCAGGTGTCGGCGCGGTCCTGCGGGGGGCGGGCCGGGTCGGCGTCGACCACGACCAGGCTGAGCCCGGTCGGCGGGTGCAGGGCGGCGAGCTGGGCGACGACGGCGCGGGTGAGCGCGTCGAGGCGTTCGCGCGGGCCGCTCAGGCCGAGGCTGCCGGCGGTCTGCAGGTCGAGGGTGACCGGGACGGCGGGCAGCACGGTGCCGGGGGAGGTGCCGGGGCCGCCGGGGCGGTCGGCGGTGCCGAGGCGCAGGGTGAGCGCGTCGGGGTGGCCGGGGCCGCGCTCCCAGAGCCGGGGGCCGGGGCCGAGCGCGTTGAGCAGCAGGGTGGCGAGATCGGGCCAGCGTTCGCGCTGGGCGGCGGCCTGCCGGGTGCGGACGGCGGCGTGGTGGCGCTCGGCGCTCTCCTGGCCGGGGGGTTCGGCGGTGGCGCGGCCGAGCCGCAGCGAGAGCAGGCCGCGGCCGCGGCCTGCGGGCGGTTCGGGGGCGGCGGGCGGTTCGACGGTGGGCGGGGCGGGCCGGACCGGGGCCGGGGCGGCGAGCTGGAGGTGGCCGTGGCCGTCGGGGAGCGCGGCGCGGGCGGGCGCCCCGGAGCCGTCCCGGGTTTCCGGGCCGGTGACCCGCAGGGTGGTCTCGCCGATCCGGAGCAGTCCGGTGCCGTCGAGCGGGACGGCCTCCTCGGGCGGTCCGGGCGGGACGATCCGGCCGTCGACGGTGGTGCCGTTGGTGGAGCCAAGGTCGCGGACGGTCACGGTGCCGTCGTCGGCGAGGTGCAGGGCGAGGTGGAGCCGGGAGACGTCGGGGTCGTCGACCGGGACGTCGGCCTCGCCGGAGCGGCCGACCCGGATCTCCCGGCCGTGCAGGCGGTGCACGCCGCCGGCGTCGGGGCCGCCGACCACGCGCAGCTCGGCGGCGGCCGGGGTGTCGTCGGGGTCGTCGGCGGTCGGGTCGGGCTCGTTGAGGGAGAGGACGGCGCCGTCGAGCAGCGGGGGGTGGCCGAGGAGGGTGTGTTCGTCCACCCGGTGCGCCCCGGCGTACAGGTGCACGTGGGTGGCGGCCCGTGGCCCGCGCACGCCGACGGCGCCCGCCAACGCGCCGGCGAGTGCGCCGAGCGCCGTGCCGACGGGGGCGGTGACCAGCACGTCCACGTAGGGGATGGCGGAGCCGGCGGCTGCCGGGCCGCTGCGCGGTCGGAGGACGGTCAGCCGGATCTGCATCTCGCCCGCGGTCCCTTCTGCTGGTGTGACGCCTTGTGCCGCTGCCTCGGGCCGCCGCGGGGTGGGTCGGGGTGGCCGGGACACCGCTTGGGCCACAAGAGTGGCGAGTGTCATCCTGCCATCCGTCACGGACAGTCCGCGCACCGTACCGGATTTGACGATCTTGCGATCATCGCCATGTTGCGAGGCGACGGAGGGTCAGGTCAACCGCCACCTGCGAAGGCTGCCCGCAGCCTTCCCGTCGGAGCCTGCGGGAACCGTTCGCGGGCCCTCCGGGTCCTTCCCTAGGGGATGTCCCCAACCCGCGGAGGCGCCCCTGCCGGTCGCCTCAAAAACGTGAACGGTCCCCGTTAGAGTGGCCGGAAACACGGGCCCGGCAGGCTCACCGCACCGGCGGAGGAGCGCCCCGCGCGGGCGGCACGGCGAGGAGTGCGACAGGTGCGGCCAGTCGGCAGCAAGTATCTGCTGGAGGAGACCCTCGGACGGGGGGCCACCGGCACCGTCTGGCGCGGCCTGGTCCGCGCCGACGTCGAGGTGCCCGGCATCGCGCCGGGGCAGCCGGTGGCGGTCAAGGTCCTGCGCGAGGAGCTCGCCGCCGACCCGGACGTGGTGATGCGCTTCCTGCGCGAGCGCTCGGTGCTGGTGCGGCTCACCCACCCGAACATCGTCAAGGTCCGCGACCTGGTCGTCGAGGGCGAGCTGCTGGCCCTGGTGATGGACCTCATCGACGGCCCCGACCTGGCCCGCTACCTGCGCGGCAACGGCCCGTTCAGCCCGATCGCGGGCGCCCTGCTGATGGCCCAGGTGGCCGACGCGCTGGCCGCCAGCCACGTCGACGGGATCGTCCACCGCGACCTCAAGCCGGCCAACGTGCTGCTCGCCACCGCCGTGCTGGACGGCGTCGAGCAGATGCACCCGATGCTGACCGACTTCGGCATCGCCCGGCTCGCCGACTCCCCGGGCATCACCCGCAGCCACGAGTTCGTCGGCACCCCCGCGTACGTCGCGCCGGAGTCGGCCGAGGGCCGCCCGCAGACCTCCGCGGTGGACGTCTACGGCGCCGGGATCATGCTGTACGAGCTGGTCACCGGCCGCCAGCCGTTCCAGGGCGACAACCCGCTGGCCATCCTCCAGGCGCACCTCGCCCAGGAGCCGCAGCGGCCGTCCACCATGCCCGAGCCGCTCTGGACGGTGATCGAGCGCTGCCTGCGCAAGGACCCGGCGCAGCGGCCGAGCGCGGTCTCGCTGGCCCGGGCGCTGCGGGTGGTCGCGGCCGGGGTGGGCGTGCACGCCTCCCCGGCGGCGGTGGACGCGGCGCTGGCCGTCGGCGCGCTGCTGCTGCCGGACCCGCAGCCGACCGCCGTGCCGGGCGCCCCGGTGGGCGTGCCCGGGCTGACGGACGGCGCGCTGTCCGGCGGGCCCGCGGGGTTCGGCGCCGAGGACCGCACCCAGGTGCTCCCGGCCGGCGCCCCCGGCCAGCCCGGCGGGTACGACCCGGCGGCCGCCACCCGGGTGATGGGCACCCAGCCGCCGCCGTACGACCCGGCCGCCGCGACCCGGCTGATGCCGCCGGTCGCCACGCCTCCGCCGCCGGCCGGCCCGCCCGGTCCGCCGCAGGCCGAGGCGCCGCACCCGTGGCAGACCCAGCTGCGCGCCGCCCGGGACCGCAACCAGCAGACCGAGATCGGCTACTTCGAGCCCGAGGACTTCGAGGCCCCGCCGGTCGCCCCGCCGCCGTTCCAGGCGGCCCAGCCGCCGCACGGCGGCCAGCCCGGCCAGCACGGCGGCCACCCGCAGGGCTACCAGCAGCCCGGCTACCAGCAGCCGGGGCAGCAGGCCCAGGGCGGCTACCGGCAGCCCCCGCCGCCCGGCTACGCCCAGCGCCCGCCGGTCGCCCCGCCGCCCTACCAGGCCGGTCAGGGAGGCCAGGGCGGTCCGGGCGGCCAGCAGCCCGGTGGCGGCCGTCCGCAGCCGCCCGGCGGCTACAACCAGCCCCCGCAGCCCGCGCCACCGTACGGGCAGCCGCAGGGCCGCCCGCAGTCGGCGGCCGGCTACCGCGCGGCGCCGCCCGCGCCGCAGCCCGCGGGCCGGCAGCCCGCCGCGCCGCCGGCCGCCCCGCCGAGATCGGCCCCGCCGGCCGCCCCGCGCCGGGCCGAGCCGCCCGCGCCGCAGCACCGCGAGCCCCCGCAGCGCCGGGCCGAGCCGCCCCGCGAGGCGCCCCGGGAGCGCCGCGAGCCGCGCCCGCGCAGCCGCAACCGGATGTACATCCCGGGCCTGGGCTGCCTCAAGGGCTGCCTGATGGTCCTGCTGGTGCTGACCCTGGCCGCGGTGGCGCTGTGGAACTTCACCCCGCTCCCGGAGTACTGGGCGAACGTGCAGGACTGGTTCACCAGCGTCAAGGACTGGGTGACGAGCGCCGTCGACTCGAAGAAATGACCGGGGGAGCGGCAGCGGACAACGGGATTGACGCTTTGTCGACAATTCCCGAGATTTCTTGCCGCTCCCTGCCCGGCGAGCGGGCTCAGGCGCCCCGCGGAGGGCGCCCGGGCGCGTAGGTTGGTCGCTGTTGTCCCGCCCCACCGAGCGCCACCGGACCCTCCCGGAGCGCTCCCGCCGCCCACGGAGCAGCATTGGCACGCAAGATCGGCAGCCGCTACACCGTCCACCAGGTGATCGGCCGGGGCTCGGCCGGGACGGTCTGGCTCGGTGAGGGCCCGGACGGCCCGGTCGCGGTCAAGCTGCTCCGCGAGGACCTGGCCGCCGACCAGGTGCTGGTCGGCCGCTTCGTCCAGGAACGCGCCGCGCTGACCAGCCTCGACCACCCCCGGGTGGTCGGCGTGCGCGACATGGTGGTGGACGGCAGCGACCTCGCCCTCGTCATGGAGCTGGTCCAGGGCACCGACCTGCGCTCCCGGCTGGAGCGGGACGGCGCGCTGCCCCCGCAGACCGCCGCCTCGGTCATCGCGGACGTCGCCGACGGCCTGGCCGCCGCGCACGCGGCCGGGATCGTGCACCGCGACGTCAAGCCGGAGAACGTCCTGCTCGACCTCGCCGCCGCCCCCGGCCCCGGCGGCGCCCCGCGCGCCAAGCTGACCGACTTCGGGGTGGCCCGGCTGGTCGACGCCCCGCGCCGGACCCGCGCCACCCGGATCATCGGCACCCCCGACTACCTCGCCCCCGAGATCATCGAGGGCCTGGAACCGCGCGCCGCCGTCGACATCTACGCCCTCGCCACCGTGCTGTACGAGCTGCTGGCCGGCTTCACCCCGTTCGGCGGCGGCCACACCGGGGCGGTGCTGCGCCGGCACGTCACCGAGCAGGTGCCGCCGATCCCCGGCCTGCCCGACGGCCTGTGGCGGATCATCGCCGAGTGTCTGGCCAAGGCCCCGGCCTCCCGGCTGCGCGCCGCCGAGCTGGCCGCCCGGCTGCGCGAGCAACTGCCGGCCCTCGCCGGGCTGCCGGTGCTCGCCGTCCCGCAGCAGGGCCGGCCGCCGGCCGAGGAGCAGCTCACCCCGGGCGAGGCGGTGTACGCCGAGGTGGACGCCGCCCCCGGCACCCACAAGCGCCGGCGCGGCCCGGCCGTCCCGCTGGTCCCCGGCGTCGCCCCGGACTCCACCCGGGACACCCACACCAGCCTGCGCCGCCCCTCCGCGCACGAGCTGGCCTCGTACGCCGCCGAATCGCGGGCCCAGCGGACCGCCCCGGGCGCGGCCCACCGCCGGGACCGCCAGGCGCTGCTGCGCCGCCGCCGGATGCTGGCCGTGCTGCTGGCCGTGGTGCTGCTGCTGGCCGGCGCCGCCGCGGCCTGGACCGCCTTCGCGGCCACCGCCCCGGACTCCCGTCCGGGCCCCCGCCCGAGCACCGTCTCGACCGCGCCGCGGGCGCCGTAACAGCGGGTTCCGGAGGCCGGACGCCCCCGGGGTCGTCAGTAGGCCCCCGGGAACCATTACCCTGGGGGCGTGGCAGCCGTCGATCCTTCCGAAGAGCTCAAGAACCTCGATACGACCATGGGGTCGATCGAGGCCGTCCTCGACCTGGACAAGATCCGGGCCGACATCGCGGTCCTGGAGGAGGAGGCAGCCGCCCCCACCCTGTGGGACGACGTCGCGAACGCGCAGAAGGTGACCAGCCGGCTCTCCTTCCTCCAGGGCGAACTGCGCCGGGTCGAGGGCCTCCGCGGCCGCATCGACGACCTGGGCGTGCTGTTCGAGCTGGCCGAGGCCGAGGATGACGCGGACACCCGCGCCGAGGCCGAGTCCGAGCTCGTCGCCCTGCAGAAGGCGGTCGAGGAACTCGAGGTGCGTACTCTCCTGTCCGGCGAGTACGACGCCCGCGAGGCGCTGATCAACATCCGCGCCGAGGCCGGTGGCGTCGACGCCGCCGACTTCGCCGAGCAGCTGATGCGCATGTACCTGCGCTGGGCCGAACGGCACGGGTACCCGACCGAGGTGTACGACACCTCGTACGCGGAGGAGGCCGGCATCAAGTCCGCGACCTTCACCGTCAAGGCCCCGTACGCCTACGGCACCCTCTCGGTCGAGCAGGGCACGCACCGCCTGGTCCGCATCTCCCCGTTCGACAACCAGGGCCGCCGGCAGACCTCGTTCGCCGGTGTCGAGGTGCTCCCGGTCGTCGAGCAGTCCGACCACGTCGACATCGACGAGGGCGAGCTGCGGATCGACGTGTACCGCGCCTCCGGCCCCGGCGGCCAGGGCGTCAACACCACCGACTCGGCGGTGCGCATCACGCACATCCCGACCGGCATCGTGGTGTCCTGCCAGAACGAGCGCTCGCAGATCCAGAACAAGGCGTCCGCGATGAACGTCCTCCAGGCCAAGCTGCTGGAGCGGCGCCGCCAGGAGGAGAAGGCGGCGATGGACGCGCTCAAGGACAGCGGCAGCTCCTGGGGCAACCAGATGCGCTCCTACGTGCTGCACCCGTACCAGATGGTGAAGGACGTCCGGACCGCGTTCGAGGCCGGCAACCCGCAGGCCGTGCTGGACGGTGACATCGACGGCTTCATCGAGGCCGGCATCCGATGGAGGAAGCAGCGGGAAACCGCGAACCAGGCGTGAGGATGCCGGCCTCGACGAACATCAAGCACAGCATCGAGGCCGGCATCGGCTGGCGCAAGCAGCGCGAGACCGCCGCGCAGTAGTCGCCCGGCCGCGCGGGCACGATCCGCGCGGCCGCCCGGGCAGAACGAGCCCGGGCGGAACGAGGAAGGCCCCCGACCGGTGTCCGGTCGGGGGCCTTCCTCGTGGTTCCGGCCGCTCAGGCCAGCGCCTGCCGCGCGATCAGCGCCACCGCGAGCAGTCCGGCCAGCACGGCCAGCAGCATCGCGGGGGAGAGTGCGGCGAACGGGCTCTGCTGCTCCTGCAGCCGGGCCCGGGTCGCGCGGCAGGTCGGGCAGCGGCCCTCGCTCACGCGGCCGTTGCAGTTGGCGCACACCAGATGGTCGCAGGTCATGCGATCTCCTCCTCGCTGCTACAGCCAACGCACCGGACCGGGCCTTGGTTCCTGTTCTTGCCCTGTGCGGGGGAGCGGTCAACCCCGACCGCACCCTCCACTCTGCCAGGTTCCGGGCGTTCCGGCCCCCGGGCTGTGAGATGGCTCCCAATTTTCAGGGCATAGCCGGACATTCTCCCCCAGTTTCCCGCCGTCGTCGCGGTCCGGGACTGCGGGCCGACGGCCGCTTCGCGTATGGTCCCAAGCCGGGAGCGGCCGTCCGCTCCCCTCGCCCGCCCCGGGCCGGGCAAGCCGAGGGGCGGACCGACCGAGGACTGGCGCCGCCTAGGATGGCCTCCGTGATGCAGCCGTGATCAGATTCGACAACGTCTCCAAGACCTATCCCAAGCAGAACCGTCCCGCCCTGGACAACGTCTCGCTGGAGATCGAGAAGGGCGAGTTCGTCTTCCTGGTCGGCTCGTCCGGCTCGGGCAAGTCCACCTTCCTGCGGCTGTGCCTGCGCGAGGAGCGCCCCTCCACCGGCGAGGTGCACGTGCTGGGCAAGGACCTGGGCAAGCTGTCCAACTGGAAGGTGCCGCACATGCGCCGCCAGCTGGGCACCGTCTTCCAGGACTTCCGGCTGCTGCCGAACAAGACGGTCGCGCAGAACGTCGCGTTCGCGCTGGAGGTCATCGGCAAGCCGAAGAGCGCCATCAACAAGGTGGTGCCCGAGGTGCTCGACCTGGTCGGCCTCGGCGGCAAGGAGGACCGCATGCCCGGCGAGCTCTCCGGTGGTGAGCAGCAGCGCGTGGCGATCGCCCGGGCGTTCGTGAACCGCCCGATGCTGCTGATCGCGGACGAGCCCACCGGCAACCTCGACCCGCAGAACTCGGTCGGCATCATGAAGCTGCTCGACCGCATCAACCGCACCGGCACCACCGTGCTGATGGCCACCCACGACCAGGCCATCGTCGACCAGATGCGCAAGCGCGTCATCGAGCTCGACAAGGGGCTGCTGGTCCGCGACCAGGCCCGCGGCGTCTACGGCTACCAGCACTGATCCACCAGCGCTGACCCGTGGGCCGCCCGCCCGCCTCGCCCGACCAGCAGTACCGACCCTGGAGTTGTTGAACGCATGCGCGCCCAGTTCGTCCTGTCGGAGATCGGTGTGGGTCTCCGCCGCAACCTGACGATGACCATCGCCGTCGTCGTCAGCGTCGCGCTCTCCCTCGCCCTCGCCGGTGCCTCCCTCCTGGTCCGCGACCAGGTGAACTCCATGAAGGGGTACTGGTACGACAAGGTCGAGGTGAGCATCTACTTCTGCACCAAGTCGGACGCCCGCAACTCGCCGCAGTGCGACAAGGGCGCGGCGACCGACCAGCAGATCGCCGACATCAAGACCCAGTTGGACAAGATGGACTCGGTGGTCCAGTCCTCGACCTTCGAGGACTCCGCCGAGGCGTACAAGCACTGGAAGGAGATGAACCCGGACAACCCGCTCATCTCCGTCCTCGGCCCGGAGGCCATCCCGCAGTCCTGGCGGGTGAAGCTGAAGGACCCGACCAAGTACGACGTCATCCAGAGCGCCTTCGCCGGCAAGCCCGGCGTCAAGTCGGTCGAGGACCAGCGGAAGATCCTGGAGAACCTCTTCGGCCTGCTGAACGGCCTCCAGACGGCGGCCTTCGTGATCATGGTGCTGATGCTCTTCGTCGCCCTGCTGCTGATCGTCAACACCGTCCGGGTGTCGGCGTACAGCAGGCGGCGCGAAACCGGCATCATGCGCCTGGTCGGTGCCTCGAACTTCTACGTGCAGATGCCGTTCATCGCCGAGGCCGCGTTCTCCGCGCTGCTCGGCGCGGTGATGGCCTCCGGCCTGCTGCTCGGCGGGCACTTCTTCGTCCAGGGCTGGCTGGCCGACCGGGTCCAGTTCATCCACTTCATCGGCCTCGGCTCGGTGCTGGCGGTGATACCGCTGCTGGTCGTGGTCGGTATGGGGATGGCCGGCATCGCGGCCTTCTTCACCCTGCGGAAGTATCTGAAGGTCTGACCCCGGAGCACCCCGGCGGCCCCGGACGGCGCAGTGCCGTCCGGGGCCGCCGGCGTTCCGCCGTCGACCGTTCCGGCCCGGCGCGCTCCGCGCTGCGCCTACACTCCGATGCCATGCCAGTAACTCCGCGCGCGGCACGTCAGGTGGCCACCCTCAGCCTGGTGTTCGGCGTGGTCCTGCTGGCCGGTGCCGCCACCGGCGCCTGGGGGGAGCCGGGCACGACGCCGCGCCCGCCGTCGGCGGACGCCGCCCCGGCCGCCGCCGCGCCGCTCGGGGCCGGGCAGGACCCGGCCGGCGCCGACCTCTCCGAGCAGCAGGCCGAGCACCTGATCGGCGCGACCGGCGACCGCTGGGGCGCCTACTACAGCGCCCAGGAGTACGCCGAGTTCAGCCAGGGCCTGGGCGGCCGCTACCTCGGCGTGGGCCTGTCGGTCGGCCGCGGCCAGGACGGCGTCACCGCGGTCTCCCAGGTGCAGCCCGCCGGTCCGGCCGCCGCCGCCGGGATCGCGGCCGGCGACCGGCTGCTGCGGATCGGCGCGGACCAGGCCGACCGGCTGCCGGTCACCGAGGTGGTCGCCCGGCTGCGCGGGCGCGAGGGCGGCGAGCGGCAGGTCGGCTCCGAGGTCACCCTGGCGGTGCAGCGCGGCGAGGGCGAGGTCCGCGAGGTCCGGCTGCACCGGGCGCTGCTGGACAGCCAGCAGGTGACCGTCGAGCACCTGGCGGGCGGCGTGGTCCGGATCGCCGTCCGGGCCTTCACCAGCGGCGTGGCCGAGCAGGTGCGCGCCGCCGCGCGGGACGCGCGCGCCGGGGTGGTGCTCGACCTGCGCGGCAACTCCGGCGGGCTGGTCGAGGAGGCCGCCGACACCGCCGGGATCTTCCTGGACGGCGGCCCGGTCGGCTCGTACCAGGACCGCGGCGGCGTCCGGGAGCTGACCGCCCCGGCCGGCGGCGACCAGCGCACCCCGCTGGTGGTGCTGGTCGACGGCGGCACGATGAGCGCCGCCGAACTGCTCACCGGCGCCCTGCAGGACCGCAGCCGGGCGGTGGTGGTCGGCGCCCGCACCTTCGGCAAGGGCACCGTGCAGCAGCCCAGCCGGCTCGCCGACGGCGCGGTGCTGGAGCTGACCGTCGGCCGCTACTACACCCCGGCCGGCCGCTCCCCGGAGGGCTCCGGGCTGACCCCGGACGTGCCCGCCGGGCCGTCCGAGGACGCCGCCGCGCTCGCCCTGCGGGTGCTGGCGGGGCTCGGCACCCGGGCGTAGGACGCGGGCGTAAAGGGGCTGCTCGCCGGCGGCCCGGGATGCGAGAATGACCGCGTTATGGCAAAGGAAACGGGACACAAGCTGATCGCGCAGAACAAGAAGGCGCGGCACGAGTACACGATCCTCGACACCTACGAGTGCGGTCTCGTGCTCACCGGCACCGAGGTCAAGTCGCTGCGCGAGGGGCGGGCCAACCTGGTCGACGGCTACGCGTACATCCAGAACCACGAGGCGTGGATCGACAACGTCTTCATCCCCGAGTACACCCAGGGGACGTGGACCAACCACGCGGCGCGGCGCAAGCGCAAGCTGCTGCTGCACCGGATGGAGATCCACAAGATCGAGACGAAGGTCCGGGACGCCGGCCACACCCTCGTCCCGCTCTCGCTGTACTTCAAGGACGGCCGGGTCAAGCTCGAACTCGCCCTCGCCGTCGGCAAGAAGCTGTACGACAAGCGCCAGACCCTGCGCGAGAAGCAGGACACCCGCGAGACGGCCCGCGCGGTGGCGGCGGCGCGGCGACGCCAGGGTTAAATCGGCTGGACCCCCGCCGGTCGCCTCGCGTACTATGGCGCCAGCAACACGGACGGTCACCGTCCTGCTGTTTCTCAAAAAAACATGGGGATGATCGGTTTCGACAGGGGACGTCGAAACAGGAGAAGCGAGCCGAGGAACGCGGCAATGATCTCGTTAACCACGTGTCGCAAACAAATAATCGCCAACTCTAAGAGCGATTCCCAGCAGTTCGCTCTCGCTGCCTAATAAGCACCGATAGCGCTTGGGTGTCAGACCGGGGAGTTCCCGACCCGGACCCTGGCATAATCTAGGGAACTCAACCGTCCGCCCGGGCTGCGGGGGTGGATGGGAAATCAAACAGCAGCTGGGCCTGTTGGCGGCTTGTCCGCGTGACCGCCAGGGCCGAGAAAATCACAGCGGACTGCGCTCGGAGAAGTCCTGAATCCACTCCACTGGACCCGGGTTCGATTCCCGGCATCTCCACCACCCCATGTTCACAGTGAAGGCCGTCCACCGCATAGCGGAGGGCGGCCTTCACGTTGTCACCGGCCGGGGCGTAGGATCGTTCGTCCGCTCGTTCCGGAGCCGGATACCGTCGCAACCACCGAGGCCATGCAGAGCAACACGGACACCACCCCCGCCATCGACCACGAGACCGTGCGCGAGCGCGAGATCGCCGGTGAGCAGCAGCACCTCGACACCGTCTACCACCGGCTCGAGGAGAAGCTCGCCGAGGCCGAGTACATCCTGGAGGACGCCGCCAAGCGCGTGCACGTCGGCACCCCCGGCGCGCTCGCCGAGCGCGACGCCCAGGTGTACCGCGCCGGCGCCCACCTCCAGCGGCTCAACAACGAGTTCGAGGACTTCCTGTTCGGCCGGATCGACCTCCAGCAGGCCGACGCGCCGGAGGAGCACGGCATCCCCTCGAACACCCCGCTCGACCCGGCCGACCCGGCCGTCGCCGAGACCCTGCACATCGGCCGGCTCGGCGTGCTGGACGCCGAGTACGGCCCGCTGGTGATCGACTGGCGGGCGCCCGCCGCCGCGCCGTTCTACCGGTCCACCCCGCTGGAGCCCGGCCGGGTCATCCGGCGCCGGGTGATCCGCTCCAAGGGCCGCAAGGTGATCGGGGTCGAGGACGACCTGCTGCGCCCCGACCTCACCCCCACCCTGGACGGCGCGGAGCTGGCCGTCGTCGGCGACGGCGCGCTGATGGCCTCGCTCGGCCGCGCCCGCAGCCACTCGATGCGCGACATCGTCTCCTCCATCCAGAAGGAGCAGGACGAGGTGATCCGCGCCGCCGCGGCCGGCGCCACCCTCGTCACCGGCGGCCCCGGCACCGGGAAGACCGCCGTCGCGCTGCACCGCGCCGCGTTCCTGCTCTACCAGGACCGCCGCCGGTACGCCGGGGGCATCCTGGTGGTCTCGCCGACCGCGCTGCTGGTCTCCTACACCGAGGGCGTGCTGCCCTCGCTCGGCGAGGAGGGCCAGGTGGCGATCCGCGCCGTCGGCTCGCTGGTCGACGGCATCGAGGCGGGCACCTACGACACCCCGGAGGCCGCCCGGGTCAAGGGCTCGGCCCGGATGACGCAGCTGCTGCGCCGGGCCGCCCGGGCCGCGCTGGAGCTGGGCGCGCCGCAGGAGCTGAAGGTGGTCGCCCGCGGCGAGGTGCTGCGGCTGGACGCCGGCCGGCTCAAGACGGTGCGCGGCAACGTGATCGGCTCCGGCGGCACCCCGCTGAACCTGCTCCGCCCGCGCGCCCGCCGGCTGCTGCTGGACGCGCTCTGGCAGGAGCTCAGCCGCCACCTGCCCAAGCCGACCGACCACTACGCCCGGGAGCAGCGCCAGGAGGAGAAGGAGTCCTTCGACGAGTACGTCTCGGACGAGGCGCCGTTCCTGGACTTCCTGGACGCCTGGTGGCCGGCGGTCACCCCGCGCCGGGTGCTCGGCACGCTGAAGCGCCCCCGGCACACCAACCGGATCGCCCGCCGCGCCGTCACCCCGGACGAGGCGCGGCTGCTGGCCGACTCCTGGCGGCACCTGTCCGAGCAGGGCGAGGGCGCGCTGTCGGCGCACGACGTGGCGCTGGTGGACGAGCTCCAGGTGCTGCTCGGCGAGCCGGTCCGCAAGAAGGTCCGCGAGGTGGACGCGGTGGACCTGCTGTCCGGTCTGGACGAGGTGACCACCTTCGCCGACCGCAACTCCCGGCAGCGCGAGCGGGTGCCGGTGGAGCGCACCGAGTACGCGCACGTGATCGTCGACGAGGCGCAGGACCTCACCCCGATGCAGTGGCGGATGATCGGCCGCCGGTCCCGGATGGCCACCTGGACCATCGTCGGCGACCCGGCGCAGTCCTCCTGGCCGTTCCCGCAGGAGGCGCAGGCCGCGCTGGACGAGGTGCTGTCCGGCAAGCCGCGCCGCCGCTACACGCTGACCGTGAACTACCGGAACCCGGCCGAGATCGCCGAGGTGGCGGCCAAGGTGCTGGCGCTGGCCGCGCCGGGCACGCCGTCGCCGAGCGCGGTGCGGCACGTGGGCGTCGAGCCGCGGTTCGCGGCCGTCGCCGACCCCTCGCCGGAGGCGTTCGGCGCGGCCGCCCGGGTCGAGCTGGAGCGGCTGCTGGGCGAGGTGGACGGCACGGTGGCGGTGGTGGTCCCGATGGACCGCCGGGCCGAGGCGGCGGGCTGGGCCGAGGGGCTGGGCGGGCGCGTGGTGGCGCTGGGCAGCCTGGAGGCCAAGGGCCTGGAGTACGACGCGACCGTGGTGGCCGATCCGACCGGGATCGCCGGCGAGTCGGAGGCGGGCCTGCGGGTGCTGTACGTGGCGCTGACCCGGGCGACCCAGCGGCTGACCGTGCTGTCCGGCCCGGACGACCTGCCGGACGCGGCGGGCGTGCCCGCGCTGCTGCGCGACTGACGGTGCGTACGGCCGGCCCGCCCGGGCCGGCCGTACCGGGCACGACCACGGAGCATGACGAAGGCCCCTCACCCGGATGGGTGAGGGGCCTTCAGAAGCTACGACACCGACCCGCCATGCTCGCCTCGCGGCAAGTGGTCCCTCGAAGGGACGAAGGTTGGGCCCGGGGGCTTGGATCGAGCCGGTGTCCCGTCCAATGTAACGCATCGGGCGCCGGAGGCAAGAAGTTGTCGGGTCCGCACACTCAATGAACGTTATTTCTGGCTACGCCCTGGTAGGTGCGACGATCGAGGTCTAGCATGCGCAGGCGAGGGACTTCAACAAAATGTTGAACCTCGCGGACGGACGGACGGAAGAAGGAACGTCGATGGCGACGGTGCCCAGTGTCTCGAACTCGATCACGGTGCGGCTGGAGGTTCCGGCCAGAGGCAACGCGGTCAGCGCGATCACCACGGCGGTGGAGTCCTCCGGCGGCTCGGTGACCGGCCTCGACGTCACGGCCTCCGGCCTGGAGGCGCTGCGGATCGACGTCACGGTGGCGGCCTCCTCGGTCGCCCACGGCGAGGAGATCGTCGAGAAGCTCCGGGCGATCGACGGGGTGGCGATCGGCAAGGTCTCGGACCGGACCTTCCTGATGCACCTCGGCGGCAAGATCGAGATGTCCTCGAAGCTGCCGATCCGCAACCGTGACGACCTCTCGATGATCTACACCCCGGGTGTCGCCCGGGTCTGCATGGCGATCGCGGAGAACCCCGAGGACGCCCGCCGCCTCACCATCAAGCGCAACAGCGTCGCGGTGGTCACCGACGGCTCCGCGGTGCTGGGCCTGGGCAACATCGGCCCCGCCGCCGCGCTGCCGGTCATGGAGGGCAAGGCGGCCCTGTTCAAGCGCTTCGCCGGCATCGACGCCTGGCCGATCTGCCTGGACACCCAGGACACCGACGAGATCGTGGCCATCGTCAAGGCGATCGCCCCCGGCTTCGCGGGCATCAACCTGGAGGACATCTCCGCGCCGCGCTGCTTCGAGATCGAGGCCCGGCTGCGCGAGGCCCTGGACATCCCGGTCTTCCACGACGACCAGCACGGCACCGCGATCGTGGTGCTGGCGGCGCTCACCAACGCGCTCAAGGTGGTCGGCAAGGAGATCGGCGACATCCGGGTGGTGATGTCGGGCGCCGGCGCCGCCGGTACCGCGATCCTCAAGCTGCTGATGGCGGCCGGCGTCGAGCACGCCACCGTCGCGGACGTGCGGGGCGTGGTCCACGAGGGCCGCGACGACCTCAACGACAGCCTGCGCTGGATCGCCGAGCACACCAACCGCTCGGGCCGCACCGGCAGCCTCAAGGAGGCCGTGGCCGGCGCCGACGTCTTCATCGGCGTCTCGGCCCCGAACGTGCTGGACGGCGACGACCTGGCCACCATGGCGCCCGACTCGATCGTGTTCGCGCTGGCCAACCCGGACCCGGAGGTCGACCCGGCGATCGCCCGGCAGACCGCCGCCGTGGTCGCCACCGGCCGCAGCGACTTCCCGAACCAGATCAACAACGTGCTGGTCTTCCCCGGCGTCTTCCGCGGTCTGCTGGACGCGCAGAGCCGGACGGTCAACACCGAGATGATGATCGCCGCCGCCCGGGCGCTGGCCGCCACCGTCGGCGACGGCGAGCGCAACCCGAACTACATCATCCCGAGCGTCTTCCACAAGGACGTCGCCAAGACCGTCGCCGCCGCCGTCCGGGAGGCCGCCCTGGCCGCCGCCTCGGAGGCCCCGGTGCCGTCCCGGCCGACCCCGGGCATCGTCGGCACGCTCGACACCGCGGCGTTCCCCGTCGTCAAGCTCTGAGCCCTTGAGCTCGGACCCGGACCGGCCGGTCCGGGTCGCGACCCGGCTGCGCCCCGGGTCGCGGATCGGTCAAATGACCGAATAGCGACCTTACCCTCCCAATCCCGCCCCGAACCCTTGCGACACAAGGGCGAGGGGCGTGTTTGGGCTTGTCGGACCTAGGGCGTACGGTAGCCCTGCACGGGGCAGGCGTGTCCGACAAGTACGGAACGTCCCCCTGGTCTTCCGGCGCGTCGTCCCGACCGCCGCCCGCGCCCGGTCCGCCGGAGCCGACGGAGCGTCACACCTCCGGCGGGCGGGCGCTGTTCGGGTCGTTCCGCCGGGGCCCGATTGGCTTTCTCGGGGCCGGTCGGGGCAGGATTCGTATCCGGGCAGGCAGGCGGGCCTTCGAAGGCACGGCGCGCGGCATTGGGTGCGGACCCGGCTCGCGACCACGCATTGCCTGCATGAGCACAGTGTGCGGACCTGCGGCCCATCCGGGTGCCCCCGGTGGGAGCACCGATGGGCCCCCGCACACCGCAAGCGAACAGACCACAGGAGTACACATGAACCGCAGTGAGCTGGTGGCCGCGCTGTCCGAGCGCGCCGAGGTGACCCGCAAGGACG
Organism: Kitasatospora sp. NPDC093806; assembly: GCF_040683335.1. NCBI lineage: Bacteria > Bacillati > Actinomycetota > Actinomycetes > Kitasatosporales > Streptomycetaceae > Kitasatospora > Kitasatospora sp. NPDC093806. The sequence continues at coordinate 212,261 of NZ_JBFBDO010000002.1, read as the reverse complement.
CCGACGCCGTTCTGGCCGCCTTCGCCGAGATCGTCGGCGAGGTTGTCGCCAAGGGCGACGAGAAGGTCACCATCCCCGGTTTCCTGACCTTCGAGCGCACCTTCCGCGCCGCCCGCACCGCGCGCAACCCGCAGACCGGCGAGCCGATCCAGATCGCCGAGGGCTACAGCGCCAAGGTCAGCGCCGGTTCCAAGCTGAAGGAAGCCGCCAAGGGCGCCTGAACCACCCCTTGAACGGCCGAGAGGCCGGGCTCCCCGTCGGGGGCCCGGCCTCTCGCCGTTGTGTGGGTGGTCGGCCGGTCAGGCGCCGACCAGCTCCTCGCTGGGCAGCTCGCTCGGCAGCTCGACGTGGGCGCCGAGGTCGCGCAGCTTGTCCATGAAGTTCTCGTAGCCGCGGTTGATCAGGTCGATGCCGTGCACGGTCGAGGTGCCCTCGGCCGCCAGCGCCGCGATCAGGTACGAGAAGCCGCCGCGCAGGTCCGGGATGACCAGCTCGGAGCCGATCAGCTTGGACGGGCCGGAGACCACCGCGGAGTGCAGGAAGTTGCGGGCGCCGAAGCGGCACGGGGTGGCGCCCAGGCACTCGCGGTACAGCTGGATGTGCGCGCCCATCTGGTTCAGCGCGCCGGTGAAGCCCAGCCGCGACTCGTACACCGTCTCGTGCACGATGGACAGGCCGGTCGCCTGGGTCAGCGCGACCACCAGCGGCTGCTGCCAGTCGGTCTGGAAGCCCGGGTGCACGTCGGTCTCCAGGGCGATCGCCTTGAGCTCGCCGCCCGGGTGCCAGAACCGGATGCCCTCGTCGTCCACCTCGAAGGCGCCACCGACCTTCCGGAAGGTGTTGAGGAAGGTCATCATCTCCAGCTGGCGGGCGCCGCGGACGTAGATGTCGCCCTTGGTGGCCAGCGCCGCGCAGGCCCAGGAGGCGGACTCCAGGCGGTCCGGCAGCGCGCGGTGGTTGTAGCCGTTCAGCTCGTCCACACCGGTGATCAGGATGGTGCGGTCGGTGCCCAGCGTGATGATCGCGCCCATCTTCTGCAGCACGCAGATGAGGTCGACGATCTCCGGCTCGATGGCGGCGTTGCGCAGCTCGGTGACGCCCTCGGCGAGGACGGCGGTGAGCAGCACCTGCTCGGTCGCGCCGACCGAGGGGTAGGGCAGCTCGATCTTGGTGCCGCGCAGCCGCTGCTGGGCGACCAGGTAGGTGCCCTGCGGGTGCTTCTCGATGGTGGCGCCGAACTGGCGGAGCACCTCGAAGTGGAAGTCGACCGGGCGGCCGCCGATGTCGCAGCCGCCGAGGCCGGGGATGAAGGCGTGGCCGAGGCGGTGCAGCAGCGGGCCGCAGAACAGGATCGGGATCCGCGAGGAGCCGGCGTGCGCGTCGATGTCCGCGACGTTGGCGCTCTCGACGTGCGAGGGGTCGAGGATCAGCTCGCCCTCCTCGTCGCCGGTGCGCACGGTCACACCGTGCAGCTGGAGCAGTCCGCGGACCACCTTGACGTCACGGATGTCCGGGACGTTGCGCAGTCTGCTGGGGCCCTGGCCGAGCAGGGCGGCGACCATGGCCTTGGGGACCAGGTTCTTCGCTCCGCGGACGCGGATCTCGCCTTCCAGCGGGTTTCCGCCGTGGACCAGCAGGACGTCGTCGGTCATCGTTCTCGCAATCCGGGGTGCCAGAGGAGTGGGTCGGGCTCGGCGACGAGCCATGCGGTGGACCGGTATCACGGGCGCGTCGGGCCCCCGGCGTGACCGAGTCGGCACCGTAGAGGGGCGTCCACCATCAGTAGATGGTAGTGGTCGTGCCGGTGGTTCCCGTGAGCCTCTCCCGTGATGGTGCTCTCCCCGGGGGCCGGGGCGCGCGCCGGCGCGTCCGTACGGGTGTTCGCGCGGCCCCGGCCGCCACCGGCCGGGCGGGTGTCCGCGCGGGTGTGCGTTCGGGTCTCCACCGCGGGGATTCTGCGGGATCATGTGAGGCATGACGGCGGCCCAATCGCACGGAGGCCGGTCCCACACCGGCCGCTTGCTCGTCGCGACGCCCGTGCTCACCGACCCGAACTTCGCCCGGGCGGTGGTGCTCCTCCTCGACCACGACGCCGAGGGGGCGCTCGGTGTGGTCCTCAACCGGCCGACCCCGGTCGAGGTGGGCAGCGTGCTGGACGGCTGGGGGGTGCTGGTCGGCCGTCCGGCCGTGGTGTTCCAGGGCGGGCCGGTGGCGCTGGACTCGGCGCTCGGCCTGGCGGTGGCGCCGGGGGAGCCGGGCAGCGGGGAGCCGCTCGGCTGGCGGCGGGTGCACGGCGCGATCGGCCTGGTGGACCTGGAGGCGCCGCCCGAGGTGCTGGCCGGTGAGCTCGGCGCGCTGCGGATCTTCGCCGGGTACGCGGGCTGGGCGCCCGGGCAGCTGGAGTCGGAGATCACCAGCGGCGCCTGGTACCTGGTGGACTGCGAGCCGGGGGACATCTCCAGCCCCGAGCCGGAGCGGCTCTGGCGCTCGGTGCTGCGCCGCCAGCGCGGTCCGCTGGCGCTGCTGGCCACCTATCCGGACGACCCGACGCTGAACTGAGCCGGGGGAGCGGCCGGCGCCGGGCGCGCGACACTGGCCCGGTTTCGCGAGCCGCCCATAGACTTGGCACTCATGAGCACTCTTGAGCCCGAGCGCGGCCTCGGCACCGGCACCCTGGTCGAGCCCGTCCCCCAGGTGTCCCACGGGGACGGCGACCACGAGCGCTTCGCGCACTACGTCCAGAAGGACAAGATCATGGAGAGCGCGCTCTCCGGATCCCCCGTGGTCGCGCTCTGCGGCAAGGTGTGGGTGCCCGGGCGCGACCCGAAGAAGTACCCGGTCTGCCCGATGTGCAAGGAGATCTACGACGGCATCGGCAAGCCGCAGGGCGGCGACGGCGACGACAAGTAGGGCCGGTCGGCCGCGCCGGTCCGGGGCTTCCCGGTCCGGTCTGGACCATTTTGCAAATTGGTCTATGCCGCTGAGCAGGGCCGGGGGCAGGATGGCGGAATGGACCTCATCCCCGCCCCCGTGAGTTCCGTCCGCCTCCCGGACCAGGACTTCCCCCTCGACCCGTCGACCACCCTGACCGCGCCGCCGGCGCTGGCCGGGGCCGAGCGGTGGCTGCGCGCCTCGCTGTCCGCCGCCACCGGTCTGCCGTTCGCCCAGGGGCGGCCCGGCGAGGGCGTCGAACTGGTCCACGACGAGACGCTGGCCGGTGAGGCGTACCGGCTCTCGGTGCGCCCCGGCCACGCCGTGCTCACCGCCGGCGGCCCGGCCGGCGCGCTCTGGGGCGCCCAGACGCTGCGCCGGCTGCTCGGCCCGGACGCCTACCGGCGCGCCCCGCTGCGTTCCGCCGGCTGGGTGCTGCCCGGCACCGACATCGAGGACGCGCCCCGGTTCGGCTGGCGCGGCGCGCTGCTGGACGTCGCCCGGCACTTCCTGCCCAAGTCGGACGTGCTGCGCTTCATCGACCAGCTCTCCGCGCACAAGCTCAACGTGCTCCACCTGCACCTGACCGACGACCAGGGCTGGCGGGTGGAGATCAAGCGCTACCCGGCGCTCACCGAGCGGGCCTCCTGGCGGGAGCGTTCGATGGTCGGCTACCGGGCCGGCCAGCGCCGCGACGACCGCCCGCACGGCGGCTACTACACCCAGGACGACCTGCGCGAGATCGTCGCCTACGCGGCCGAGCGGGCCGTCACCGTCGTCCCGGAGATCGACCTGCCGGGCCACACCCAGGCCGCCGTCGCCGCCTACCCCGAGCTGGGCAACACCGACGTGGTGGACACCGCCGCGCTCGGGGTGTGGACCGACTGGGGCGTCAGCCACCACGTGCTCAACCCCTCCGAGGCCACCCTGCGGTTCTTCGAGGGCGTGCTGGAGGAGGTCCTGGAGCTCTTCCCGTCCGAGTTCGTCCACCTCGGCGGGGACGAGTGCCCCAAGGAGCAGTGGAAGGAGAGCGCCGCCGCGCAGGAGCGGATCCGCGAGCTCGGCCTGGCCAACGAGGACGAGCTGCAGAGCCACCTCATCCGGCACTTCGACCGCTGGCTGGCCGAGCGCGGGCGCCGGCTGATCGGCTGGGACGAGATCCTGGAGGGCGGCCTCGCCCCGGGCGCGGCGGTCTCCTCCTGGCGCGGCTACGGCGGCGGGATCGCCGCCGCGCGGGCCGGGCACGACGTGGTGATGTGCCCCGAGCAGCACGTCTACCTGGACCACCGGCAGGCCCCCGGCGAGGACGAGCCGATCCCGGTCGGCTTCGTGCGCACCCTGGAGGACGTCTACCGGTTCGAGCCGGTGCCCGCCGAGCTCGACGAGACGGCGGCCCGCCGGGTGATCGGCACCCAGGCCAACCTGTGGACCGAGTTCATGGACAGCGCCCGGGACATCGACTACCGGGCCTTCCCCCGGCTCGTCGCCTTCGCCGAGGTGGCCTGGTCCGCGCTGCCCGCCGACCCGGCCGAGCGGGACTTCGCCGGCTTCGAGCGGCGGATGGCGGAACACCGGGAGGTGCTGGACGCGCTCGGCGTCGAGTACCGGCCGGCCGCCGGCCCGCACCCGTGGCAGCGGCGCCCCGGAGTGCTGGGGCGGCCGATCGAGGGGCCGCCGCCGGCGGTCTGACGAGCGCCGCGGGGGCCGGACGAGGTGGGGCGGGCGTGGCGTCCGGGAACTTCTGAGCGGTCGTCGGACGTCAAGAACAGATGAACATCTGCTCCGGTCCGCAGCGGACCGGAGCAGATACCGCCCGGTATCGGTCCCAATCGGGCAGTACCGTTCGCCCGTCCCGAAATGATCATCGAGCATTGTGTGCCAGAGTTGCCCAACCCGGCCCGATCGCCCGTACCCTACGGGCCAGGCCGGACTGCCGGAGCGGACACCCGGGCCCAGGGCCGCGGGCGGCAGGCGATCGATGAGCAAGTGGAGCACGGTGGGACCCAGGTGAACCGGACGATCATGCTGCCGGCCTCCCTCGACGAGGCCGTCGAAGCGCTGGCCGCTCACCCGGCCGCGGTGCCGGTGGCCGGCGCCACCGACCTGATGGAGGCCGTCAACGCCGGCCGGCTGCGCCCCGGGGCCCTGGTCGGCCTCGGCCGGATCACCGAACTCCGCGGCTGGCGCTACGAGGACGGCGGCACCGCCGTCCTCGGCGCCGGGCTCACCCACGCCCGGATGGACCGCCCCGACTTCGCCGCCCTGATTCCCGCGCTCGCCGACGCCGCCCGCACCGCCGGCCCGCCGCAGGTGCGCAACGTCGGCACCCTCGGCGGCAACATCGCCACCGCCGCCCCGGCCGGCGACACCCTCCCGGTGCTCGCCGCCCTGGAGGCCAGCGTCACCCTCGCCCGGGCCGGCGCCACCCGCGAGGTCCCGGTCAGCCACCTGCTCACCGGCCTCGACCCGCTGCGCCCGGGCGAGCTGCTCACCTGGGTGCGGGTCCCGCTGCTGCACGCCCCGCAGGTCTTCCTCAAGGCCACCGGCCGCAGCGGCCCGGCCCGCGCCACCGCCTCCGTCGCGCTGGTCCTCGACCCGGCCCGGCGCGCCGTCCGCTGCGCCGTCGGCGCCGTCGCCCCGGTGCCGCTGCGCCCGCTGGAGGCCGAGGCCTGGGTGGCCGGCTGCATCGACTGGGACGGCAGCCGGGAGATCGACCCCGCCGCGACCGCCGCGTTCGGCGAGTACGTGGCCGCCGCCTGCGTCCCCGACAGCTACGGCGCCGAGGGCTCCTGGGAGGCCGTGACCGAGGGGCCGAGCGCGGCCGCCGTCCGGCTGCGGCGTACCGTTGCGGTGCTGGCCCGCCGGGCACTGGGAAGGGCGCTCAAGTGACCACAGACCACCCCATCGAGGCCCTCGACCCGGGCCTGCTCGACCACGCGCACGACCACGCGCCGCAGGTCAGCCGCGAGCTGCGGCCGGTCACCTCGTACACCCTGCGGGTCAACGGCTTCGAACGGCCGGTCGCCGACGCCTGGATCGGCGAGAGCCTGCTCTACGTGCTGCGCGAGCGGCTCGGCCTGGCCGGCGCCAAGGACGGCTGCGAGCAGGGCGAGTGCGGGGCCTGCTCGGTGCAGGTCGACGGGCAGCTGGTGGCCGGCTGCCTGGTGCCCGCCGCGCTGGCCCAGGACAGCGAGATCAACACCGTCGAGGGACTGTCGGCCGGCGGCGGCGCCAGCGACGTCCAGCAGGCGCTGGCCGAGTCCGGCGCGGTGCAGTGCGGCTACTGCGTGCCCGGCCTGGCGATGGCCGTGCACGACCTGCTCCAGCGCAACCACCGGCCCACCGAGGTCGAGGCGCGGCAGGCGCTCTGCGGCAACCTCTGCCGGTGCACCGGCTACCGGGGCGCGCTGGCCGCCGTGCAGACCGTGGCCGACGCGCGCGCCGCCGAGGCCGAGGCGGCGGAGGAGGCGGCCGCCGCCGAGGAGGAGGCAGCCGCTGCCGCCGAGGCGGCGGAACCGGCCCCCGCGCCCGCACCGGTGCCCGACCCGGCCCCGGCCGCCGTCGCGGACCCCGGCCCGGCCACCGGCGACCTGCCGGTCTACACCGACGGCGACGCCTGGATCGAGCACGTCCCGCAGCCGCCCGCCGAGCAGAGCACCACCACCGCCGGGACCGGCGTCGGCGTGCCCTACGGCGCCCCCGACGGCCAGGGCGGCTACGACGGCGGCCACGACACCGGCGTCTACGACACCACCGTGCTCGCCCCGATCCGGGACGTTCCGGCCCAGCCGGCCGGCGAGCACACCGGCTACTACCCGGCCCAGGGCTACCCCGAGCAGCAGCAGCCCTACCCGGGCACCACCCCGGCGCACGGCACCTACCTGCCCCCCGGCGGCTACCCCGACCAGGGCGGCTACCCGCAGCAGCCCGGCTACGACACCGGCGCGGTGTACGAACCCGCCGCCCCGGTGTACGAGGGCGCCTCGGCGTACGACGGCCCGGTGTACGAGAGCGCCCCCGGTCCGCACGGCACGCCCGCGCACGGCACCCCGGTCCCGGGCTACGACGTCACCGGCTACCCGCAGCAGCCCGGCTACGACGGCACCACCCCCGCGCACGGGACGCCGTACGTCCCCACGCCCCCGCACGGCGTCCCGGTCGAGGGCACCGCCCCGGCCGGCGTCCCGTACGGCGCCACCCCCGCCCACGGCATCCGGCTCCCCGAGGACGACCACGCATCATGACGTCGCCTACCGACATCGGCGCAGCACTCCAGCAGGACGGCGACGCGGGCGGCGGGCAGGAGCCGTTCGGGCTGGGCAGCTCCCCGCTGCGCAGCGACGCCCTGCCGAAGGCGCTCGGCATCTACCCGTACGCCTCCGACCTGTGGGCCGAGGGCCTGCTCTGGGGCGCGGTGCTGCGCTCGCCGCACCCGCACGCCCGGATCCGCGGCGTCGACACCTCGGCCGCGCTGGCCCTGCCCGGCGTGCACGCCGTGGTCACCGCCGCCGACCTGCCGGCCGGACCGGACGGGACCCCGGACGGCGCGCCGTCCGGACCGATCGTCGCCGACCGGCCGGTGCTGGCCGCCGGCGTGGTCCGCCACCACGGCGAGCCGGTGGCCGCGGTCGCCGCCGACCACCCCGACACCGCCCGGCTCGCGGTCGGCCTGATCGCCGTCGACTACGAGCCGCTGGAGGCCGTCACCGACCCCGAGCAGGCCTTCACCGCCGCGCCGCTGCACCCGGACGGCAACCTGTTCCGCCACCTGCCGCTGCGCACCGGCGACCCGGACGCGGCCGGCGAGATCGTCGTCGAGGGCCTGTACCAGGTCGGCCGGCAGGACCCGGCCCCGCTCGGCGCCGAGGCCGGACTGGCCGTGCCGCGCCCGGACGGCGGGGTCGAGCTGCACCTGTCCTCCACCGACCCGCACGGCGACCGCGACCGCACCGCCGCCTGCCTGGGACTGGAGCCCGACCGGGTCCGGCTGGTGGTCACCGGCGTGCCCGGCGCCACCACCGACCGCGAGGACCTCTCCTTCCAGGTCACCCTGGCGCTGCTGGCGCTGCGCACCGGCCGGCCGGTGAAGATGACGCTCACCCGCGAGGAGTCCTTCCACACCCACACCTCGCGGCACCCGGCGCTGCTGCGCTACCGCCACCACGCCGACGCCGAGGGCCGGCTGGTCAAGGTGGAGGCGCAGATCCTGCTGGACGGCGGCGCCTACGCGGACGTCTCGGCCGAGGCGCTGGCCGCCGCCACCGCCTTCTCGGTCGGCCCGTACAACTGCCCCAACGTGTTCGTGGACGCCTGGGCGGTGCGCACCAACAACCCGCCGGCCGGCCGGATGCGCGGCGAGGGCGCGCTGCAGGCCTGCTTCGCCTACGAGTCGCAGCTGGACCAGCTGGCCGCCCGGGTCGGCGTCGACCCGGTGGAGATCCGCCGCCGCAACGTGATGGCGACCGGCGACCCGCTGCCCACCGGACAGGCCGTCACCTGCCCGGCGCCGGTGAGCGCGCTGCTGGAGGCGGTCGCCAAGGAGCCGCTGCCGGCGCTGCCGGTGGACGACCCGGACGCCGAGTGGCTGCTGCCGGGCGGGCCCGGCGGCGCCGGCGACCCGGCGGCGGTGCGCCGCGGCATCGGCTACGCGCTGGGCATGGTGCACATGCTGGGCGCCGAGGGCGAGGACGAGGTCTCCACCGCGACGGTGCGGGTCAGCGGCGACCACGCCACGGTGATCTGCGCGGCGGTCGACGCCGGCCAGGGCTTCGCCACGCTGGCCCGGCAGATCGTGCAGACCGTGCTGGGCGTCAGCGAGGTGTACATCGCGCCGGCCGACAGCGACCAGTCGGTGGCCGGGCCGTCCGCCCGGGGCCGGCACACCTGGGTCTCCGGCGGGGCGGTCGAGCGGGCCGCGCTGATGGTCCGCCACCAGCTGCTCCAGCCGATCGCGGCCAACTTCGGGATGTCGGTGGAGCTGCTGCAGATCGCCGACGGCAAGATCACCTCGTACGACGGGGTGCTCGGCATGCCGGTCGCGGAGGCGCTGGAGGGCAAGGAGCTGTGGGCGACCGCGCAGTGCCGCCCGCACCCGACCGAGCCGCTGGACGAGTCCGGGCAGGGCGACGCGTTCGTCTCCATCGCGTTCTGCGCGATGCGCGCGGTGGTGGACGTGGACATCGAGCTGGGCGCCGTCCGGGTGGTCGAGATGACGGTGGCCCAGGACGTCGGCCGGGCGCTGAACCCGCGCCAGATCGAGGACCGGATCGAGGCGGGGGTCGCCCAGGGCGTCGGTCTGGCGCTGCTGGAGGACCTGCGCACCGAGGGCGGCCTGCTGCTCAACCCCTCGCTCACCGGCTACCGGCTGCCGACCGCGCTGGACACCCCGGAGGTGCGGATCGCCGCGCTGCTGGAGGAGCGGGACGTGGTCGCCGCCTTCGGTGCCAAGGCGGTCAGCGCGGTGCCGGCGGTGGCCGCCCCGGCCGCGGTGGCCGCGGCCGTCCGGGCCGCCACCGGGCTGCCGGTCGGCCGGCTGCCGATCCGGCCCGAGGACGCCGTCACCGACTGACCCGTACGGGGCGGCGGGAATTCCGTCCGCCGCCCCGCGGAATTCTCCGGAAAATAGCACGAAGAATTGCCGATCGGCTGTCGGAAGCCGGTCGGCAATTCTTTTCGCGGAGGCCATGACGGGAATCGAACCCGTGTAAACCGCTTTGCAGGCGGTTCCCTAAACCACTCGGGCACACGGCCGTGGGAAAGCTGCGCTCAGGCGCAGCGACAGGCGCGACAACACCGGGGAGCGGCGGCACAGGTGCGGGGCGCGGGGGCCGCCGTCTTCCTGTCCATGTCCGACTCCTGTCGTCGTTCGCCGTGTTGGTGAATTCAGTTTGGCGGAATGCCCGGCGGAACGTCAATATCCCTTTGTAAATTCTGTGTGGCGGGGTGTGCTACGGTCGGAGACAGGTGGCCCTTCCCGGCCGCCCCGGACGAGCGCGTCGTACCCGGTGACGACAAGACGGCGCAGCACAGCGGCAACCCGGCCGCTGCTGACTGCGGAGGTACGACCGTCATGGCTTGGCTCGTTCTGATCGTTTCCGGTGTCCTGGAGACCGTGTGGGCGGTGGCCCTCGAATCGTCCAAGGGCTTCTCCCGGCTGGTCCCGACCGTGGTGTTCGGGGTGGCGCTGGCGCTCTCGATGGGCGGCCTGGCCTACGCGATGCGCTCGATCCCGATCGGTACCGGCTACGCGGTGTGGGTCGGCATCGGCGCGGTGGGCACCGCGCTGTACGGGATGGCGGTGCTGGGCGACGCGGTGACCATGGCCCGGATCGGCTGCCTGCTGCTGATCGTCTCCGGTGTGGTGGGCCTCAAGGTGCTGCACTGACCCCTGGAGCGCCCGTCCTAGGACCAGCGGAGGAGTCGGGAGCGACGTAAGTCAGGGGCGATCGGGCCAGACGCGCCTTACGATCATACGTATGACCACTGCCTCCCCCACCTCGGCCGATCCCGCCTCCGTCCCGATACCGGCCGACCCCGGGGGCGGGGTCATGAGCGGCCGCTACCGGGCGCTCACCCTGGGCATCGTCTCGGTGGTGCTGCTGCTGGCCTTCGAGGCGACCGCGGTGAACACCGCGATGCCGGTGGCCGCCCGCGAGCTGGACGGGGTCGGGCTGTACGCCTTCGCCTTCTCCGGCTACTTCACCACCACGCTGTTCGCCCTGGTCGTCTCCGGCCAGTGGTGCGACCGGCGCGGACCGCTGCAGCCGCTGTTCACCGGGATCGCGGTGTTCGGCGTCGGCCTGGTGGTGGCCGGCGCGGCGCCCGGGATGTGGATCTTCGTGGGCGGCCGGGCGATCCAGGGGCTGGGCGGCGGCCTGGTGATCGTCGCGCTCTACGTGGTGGTCGGCCGCGCCTATCCCGAGCGGCTGCGGCCGTCGGTGTTCGCGGCCTTCTCCTCGGCCTGGGTGCTGCCCTCGATCGTCGGCCCGGTGGTCTCCGGGGCGGTCACCCAGCACCTCGGCTGGCGCTGGGTCTTCCTCGCCGTGCCGGCCCTGATCCTGCTCCCGCTGGCGGTGATGGGCCCGGCGCTGAGCCGCTCCGAGCGGGAGCAGCCGGTGCTGAAGGGCGCGGAGCCGGACCGCCGGCGCACCGGGCTGGCCGCGATGGCCGCGCTCGGCGCCGGTCTGCTGCAGTACGCGGGCCAGCGGCTGGACCTGCTCGGTCTGCTGCCGGCCGCGGCCGGGGCGGCGCTGCTGGTCCCGGCGGTGCGGGGGCTGCTGCCGGCCGGGACGCTGCGGGCCGGGCGCGGGCTGCCGACGGTGATCCTGCTGCGCGGGGTGGCGGCCGGGGCGTTCTTCGCGGCCGAGGCGTTCATCCCGCTGATGATGGTGACCCAGCGGGGCCTGTCCCCGACGCTGGCCGGGCTGACGCTGACCAGCGGCGGCCTGTCCTGGGCGCTCGGCTCCTGGATCCAGGGCCGGCCGGGGGCCGAGAAGTACCGCGGGGCGATGATCCGCGGCGGGTTCGTGCTGACCGCGGTGGCGATCGCGGGGGCCGCGCTGGTGCTGGTCCCGGCGGTGCCGGCCTGGGTGGCTGCGGTCGCCTGGGGCGTCGGCGGGATCGGGATGGGGCTGACGGTGGCGAGCGTCAGCGTGCTGATGATGAAGCTGTCGGCGCCGGAGGACGCCGGGGCCAACTCGGCCTCGCTGCAGATGAGCGACGCGCTCGGCAACGTGCTGCTGGTGGGCCTGTCCGGGGTGCTGTTCGCGGCGCTGGGCGGCGGCTCGCTCGCCGCCGCCCACGGGGGCGACGCGGGCACCGCGGGCACCGGTTCGGCCGGCGCGTTCGCGGTGATCTTCCTGACCATGACCGGGGTGGCGTTGCTCGGCGCCCTGGTCTCCGGCCGGGTCCGGAAGACGGGCTAGGACTCAGCCGGCTCCCGCCCCGGAGGCGAGCGGGCGAGTATCAGAAGGTCTCCCAGCCGCCGGCCGGGGCCTGGCCGGGGGCGAGGCCCTGGAGCTTGCGCAGCAGCGCCGGGTCCTGGGCGTCCAGCCAGTCGACCAGCTGCCGGAACGACACCAGCCGGACCTCGGGGCGCCCGGCGATCGCCTTGAGCACGTCCTCGACGGCGTTCATGTAGATGCCGCCGTTCCACTCCTCGAAGTGGTTGCCGATGACGAACGGGGCCCGGTTGGTGGTGTAGGCCCGCTCGAAGCCCATCAGGTAGGCGTCCCGCGCCTGGGTCTGGTAGCCGGGGTGGAGCGCGGGGTCGGCCTTGGTGTTGCTGCCGCACTGGTTGAACATGATGTTGTAGTCCATCGACAGCACCTGGAAGGTGTGCCCGGGGAAGGGGATGGACTGCAGCGGGAGGTCCCAGAGCGCGCCGCCCTGGATCTTCTGCGGCCAGACCTGGGTGCCGTTGCCGCTGCTGTCGTAGCGCCAGCCGCGCTTGGCGGCGGTGGGCAGCAGGTTGCGCTGGCCCTCCAGGCAGGGGGTGCGGCTGCCGATCAGCTCCTTGCGGTAGTCGAAGGGCAGCGCGGGCAGGTCGGTGAAGCCGGTGTTGCTGCGCCAGTTCATCACGAAGTCCATGGCCTGCTGGATCTCGCTGTCCCACTCCTCCGGGGACCACTTGCCGACGCCGGTGGCGCCGCAGAAGTGGCCGTTGAAGTGGGTGCCGATCTCGTGGCCCTCCAGCCAGGCGGCGTGCAGGTTCTCCAGGGTGTCGTGGATGTGCTGGTCGCTGAGGTAGCCGATGTCGGAGGCGCCGACCCGGTGCTGCGGCGGGCGGTAGAGGTCCTTCTTGGACTCCGGCAGCAGGTAGAGGCCGCTGAGGAAGAAGGTCATCGAGGCGTTGTGCTCCCGGGCGAGCCGGCGGAAGCGGGCGAACAGGCCGTTGTCGAGCTCGCCGGCGCCGTCCCAGGAGAAGACCACGAACTGCGGCGGGCGCTGGCCGAGCCGGAGCGGTTCGAGGGTCGGCTGGTTCGGCTGCGGGCCGGTGTCGGAGGTGGAGCCGTCGCCGATCAGAGTGACCGGGGGCTTCGCGGCCTCGGTCGGCGTGGCCGCGTGGTCCTCGGCCGGGGTGGCCGGGACCGGGACGGGGGTGGCCGCCTGCCCGCCGCCCTGGTCGGTCCGGTGGCCGCAGCCGGCGGCGAGGCCGGCGGCGCCTGCCGCACCCGCGGCCAGCAGGGTGCGACGGGAGAGAGCGTCCATGGTCACTCCGTTCGTGGGGCGTGCGCGGGGGGCGGGGCACGCAGGCGCGCGCAACGGTCCGGAGCGGGCGGGGGCCCGGTCGGACAAGTGCGGTGATAGGCCTGTGAACGGGGTCAGCATGGCATGCGAGCAGGATCGGTCGATGCTTCACCACGGACGGTCGGAACTGATCGCCCGAACGGTGCAACCGGGACGGCGTTCCTGAGTGTCCGATGAAGAGATCGTCACGGTTCCCGACGTCCGCCAGGTGACGGGAGCGTGGCGGCACGGTGACGTCTCACCCGCTCGGAGCAGGTCGGGCCGCCCGGCCCCTGCCAATCGGGGGGAGCAAGTACGACCATCGTAGGGATGTGGCATAAGGTCCGATCCGGTTGCATTGTTCTCAGAAAACTTCCAGAAACCGGCAACCGGTTCGACGACACCAGAGGGGAGCGCCGGTGGGCGCCCAGCAGAGCAGGAGCCCGTGGCCGGGCACCCTGGCGGTCGCCGCCGCGCTCGTGCTGGGCGCGTGGCTGCTGCACGACGGCGGCCACGCCGCGCTCCCCCCGGCACCCGGCTCCGGGCAGGCCCTCAGCGGCTTCGCCCCGGTGTCCGTGGCGCCGCCGCTCGGACCGTCCGCACCGACCCGGATCCGGATCCCCGCCGTCCGGCTGGACGCCCCGGTCACCGGCCTCGGCCTCGACCGGGACGGCCACCTCCAGACCCCACCGGAGGCCGACCGCAACCTCGCCGGCTGGTACCGCGGCGGCGCCGCACCCGGCCAGCTCGGTACCGCGATCATCGCCGGACACGTCGACAACCACACCGGTCCCGCCGTCTTCTACCACCTGGGCTCGCTGCACCGCGGCGACCGGGTGGAGATCCTCCGCGAGGACGGCCGGACCGCCGTCTATCAGCTGTACGCCATCGAAGTGCACGACCGAAAGGACTTCCCGGACGACCGGGTGTACCGCCAGGCCGCCGACGCCCAGCTGCGGGTGATCACCTGCGGCGGCGGATACGACGAAGCCCACGGCTACGAGGGCAACGTCGTCGCCTACGGCTTCCTGGCCGACACCACCCGCCCGGGGAAACCCGTATGACCACCCTCGCCACCCCCACCGAGCTCGCCGTCCGCTGGAACCCGCTCGACTGGCCGCTCACGCACGGCCCGATACCCTACGCGGTGCTCGCCGCCGGCTGGGCAGCCCTGGCGCTGCTCGCGCTCTCCCGCGACCGCCGCTGGCTCGGGCTGCGCCCGGCCGGCGCCGCCCTGCTCACCGCCGCCGTGACCGCCGCGATCAAGATCGTCGTCGACGGCTGGTGGCACCCCTTCCCCGAGGGCACGCCCGACTACGTGCTCGGCTGGGTCGCGCTCGCCGTGTTCGCACTCTGCCTGGCCGGCTTCCGCGCCCCGCTGCTGCCCGGCCGCCGCCGGCTGTTCGCCGCCGGCGGCGCCGCCCTGGTGGTGCTGATGTCGGCCTCCCAGGTCAACCGGGGCTTCGACCAGTACCCGACCGCCCGGGTGATGCTCGCGCCGAAGACCCAGGCGCTGACCACCGGCAAGACCCCCGCCGTGGTCACCGCGCCGGCCGGCAAGGTGCTCGCCGAGGTCTGGCAGGCCCCGGCCGACCTGCCCGAGAAGGGCACCGTCTCGACCGCCGAGATACCCGGGACCAAGTCCGGCTTCGAGGCCCGCGACGCGTACGTCTACCTGCCGCCCGCCTACCAGGCCAGCCCCCGGCCGCTGCTGCCGGTGCTGGTGCTGATGGCCGGCCAGCCCGGCAACCCGTCCGACTGGGTCAACTCCGGCGGCATGCAGGACCGCCTGGACGCCTTCGCCGCCGACCACCAGGGCCTCGCCCCGATCGTGGTCATGGTCGACCAGATCGCCACCATGTGGGGCAACAGCCTCTGCATGGACTCCAACGTCGCCCGGGCCCAGACCTACCTGGCCGAGGACGTCCCGGACTGGATCCACGGCCACCTGCAGACCGCCACCGGCCGTTCCAACCTCTCCATCGGCGGCGCCTCGCTGGGCGGCACCTGCGCGCTCCAGCTGGCCCTCAACGCCCCCAAGGTCTACGGCTCCTTCATCGACATCTCCGGCCAGGACGAGCCCACCCTGGGCACCCACGAGGAGACCGTCGACAAGGCCTTCGACGGCGACGAGAAGGCCTTCGCCGCCGTCGATCCGCTGCACCTGATGACCACCCGCCAGTACCCCGACACGGCCGGCGTCTTCGCCGTGGGCGCCGGCGACGGCGACTTCCGCCCGCAGCAGGAGAAGATGTTCGCCGCCGCGCAGAAGGCAGGGATGAAGGTGGACTTCCAACCGATCCCGGGCGGCCACAGCTGGACGGTGTTCCGCGAGGCACTCGACCGGAACCTGCCCTGGCTGGCCCAGCAGACCGGGATGATCCGGTGATCCGGCTCGGCGCCGCCCCCGCCCTGTTGGGCGAGCGGGAGCGCGAGCGCGGCCGCCGGCGCGATCCCCGTCCGGACCACCGGCAGGACGCCCGGCCGGAGCCCCGTCCGGACGCGTCGAAGGACGCCCCGGAGGACGCGCTCAAGGACACCCGGAAGGACGCGCCCAAGGACAAGGGCAAGGGCCCGGCCGAGGACGCGCCGAGGGACGGCGCCCAGCCGTGCCCGCGGGTGCCCGAGCAGTCCCGCGGCGACCGCGCCCCCGGACCGGGCGCCCCCGCGCCGCGCCCGCCGCAGCGCGTCGTCCGGGCCGCCGTCGGCCTCGGCACCAAGCTGACCGCCCGGCTGCGCGAGGCCCCGCTCACCCTGGTGCTGCTGGTCGGCCTCTGGACCGTCGGCGCCGCCACCGGCAGCCTCTCCCGCGGGCCGTCCGACGCCCTGCTGGAGCGGATCGGGGTCGGCTCGCCGACCCTCGCCGAGGGCCACTGGTGGACCCCGTTCACCTCGCTGTTCTGGTGCTCCGGCATCGGCGCGTACGTCTTCACCAGCCTGCTGCTGCTCCTGGTCGGCCCGGCCGCCGAGCGCCGGCTCGGCCCGCTGCGCACCCTCGGGGTGCTGGTCGCCGGGCAGCTGGCGGGCACCCTGGCCGGCACCGGCGTGGTCGCGGCCGGCGCGTGGTCCGGCGAGCAGTGGACGGTGTCGGTCGTCGACCAGACCTCGGTCGGCCCCGGCGTCGGCCTGTTCGCCCTGGCCGGCGTGCTCGGCTACCGGCTCACCGTGCTCTGGCGCCGCCGACTGCACCTGCTGGTGGTGCTGGTGCCGCTGGTGATGACGCTCTACGTCGGCCACCTGCAGAGCGTCCAGCGGGTCTCCGGCGCGCTGATCGGCCTGGCCGTCGGCGCGCTGCTCAGCCGCGGCCGGCCGCACCTGCGCACCCACCGCTCCTCGCACACCGAGACCCGGGTGCTGGTCGCGCTCTGCCTGGTCGCCGCCGCGCTCGGGCCGATGATCGCCTCGCTGTACGACAACGCGGCCGGCCCGTTCAACACCTTCTCCGAGATCTACCTCTCGCACCGGCTCACCCCGGACGAGGTCGCCGACTTCTGCGCCCTCTCGGCCCACGACTGCGCCCGCGCGCACGCCGTCGAGCGGATCTTCGACACCCCGGCCCGGCTGATGGCCACCCTCTTCCCGGCGCTGCTGCTGGTGCTGGCCGAGGGTCTGCGCCGCGGCCTGCGGCTGGCCTGGCGGATCACCATCGCCACCGAGCTGCTGTGGACCGCCATGCTGGTCTGGCTGTTCACCGAGACCGGCACCGGCTCCGGCGACGTCGTCCAGTACTTCGTCGAGGCGCTGCTGCTGCCGCTGGTCACCGTCGGCATGCTGGTCGCCACCCGGCACCGGTTCCCGCTGCGGCTGCCGCGCGCGGTGCTCGGCCGGCTGGCCGCCGTGCTCGGCGGCGCGCTGGTCGTCGCCTGCGCCGCCTACACCGGGCTGGGGGTGCTGGCGGCGGGCCAGTTCGAGCCCGGCGCGACCTTCCGCGGCCTGGTCCACGGGCTGCCGGCGCAGTTCCTGCCGCCCGCCTACAACGACCTGCTGCCGGACTACCCAATCGCGGTCGGACCGTTCGCGCGGCTGCTGGAGACCTACTGCGGGCTGGCCTTCTGGGTGGTCGCGGTGGGCGCGCTGCTGCTGGCCTTCCGCCGGCCGGTGGTGCACGCCGACGCCGAGGACGCCGCGCGGGCCCGCGCGCTGCTCACCGAGCACGGCGGCGGCACCCTCTCCTTCCTCACCACCTGGGACGGCAACCACTACTGGTTCGACGAGGACGGCCGCGCCGCCGTCGCCTACCGGGTGCTGAACACCGTCGCGCTCACCACCGGCGACCCGTTCGGCGACCCGGCGGCGCGCGCCCGCGCGGTGGCCGGCTTCGCCCGGTACTGCGACTCGCGCGGCTGGACGCCCTGCTTCTACAGCGTCACCCCGGAGACCCGGGCCGCCGCCGGCGAGCTCGGCTGGCGCTCGCTGCAGGTCGCCGAGGACACCGTCGTCGCGCTGCCCGACCTCGCCTTCACCGGCCGCAAGTGGCAGGACATCCGGACCGCCCTGAACAAGGCCGGCAAGCAGGGCATCACCGCCGAGTGGTGGTCGTACCACGAGGCGCCGCTCGCCCTGAAGGAGCAGATCCGGGCCATCTCCGAGGAGTGGGTCTCGGAGAAGGGGCTGCCCGAGATGGGCTTCACCCTCGGCGGCCTGGAGGAGCTGGACGACCCGGCGGTGCGGCTGCTGATCGCCGTCGACGAGGACCGCAGCGTGCACGGCCTGACCAGCTGGATGCCGGTCTACGAGAACGGCGAGGCGGTCGGCTGGACGCTGGACTTCATGCGCCGGCGCTCGGACGGCTTCCGCGGCGTCACCGAGTTCCTGATCGCCTCCGCGGCGCTGGGCTTCAAGCAGGAGGGCGCGCGCTTCCTCTCGCTCTCCGGCGCGCCGCTGGCCCGCTCGGAGAAGGAGCCGCCCACCGGGCTGCAGAAGACCCTGGACTGGCTGGGCCGGGTGCTGGAGCCGGTGTACGGCTTCCGCTCCCTGCTCGCGTTCAAGGCGAAGTTCCAGCCCGAGTACCGGCCGATGTACATGGCGTACCCCGACCCGGCGGCGCTGCCGAGCATCACCCGGGCGATCGGCAAGGCGTACCTGCCGCACCTGACCCCGGCGCAGGGGGTCCGGCTGATGCGCAAGCTGTCCTCGTAGCCCTGCCCGGCCCTCGCCGAGCCGCTCAGCCGAGCAGCTCGGCGAGGGCGCGGTCGGCGTCCAGGTGCAGGTGCTCCTCGCCCTCGGGGACGAGCAGGCGGCTGCGCCACAGGAAGCGCCGCAGGTCGGCGGTGTCGAACCGGACCAGCGCGGTGCCCTCGGGTGCCCGCAGCTCGACCATGGTGCGCCGGCCGAGGGTGGGCCGGACGTGCACGTCGCCGATGCCGGCGGGCAGCTCCAGGCCGGCGGCGAGCAGCCGGCGGGCGAAGACCCAGACGATGTCGGCGCCGTCCGGGCCCGGCCCGTCGGCCGGCTCGTCCAGCGAGAACTCGGCGGGGAAGGCCATCCGGACGGCCAGCGGGTCCTCCGGGAGGTAGGTCAGGGTGACCCGCAGCCGCACCGAGCGGTGGGGGGAGAGGATCAGACGGGCCTGGACGGTCTCTTCGGCGGTGGTGCGCACGGCGGGTTCCCTTCGGCTGGCGTGAGGCCGGTGACGGCTGTGGAGGGTGGGGCGGCCTCACCCGGTAGAGAGGCGGTCGAGGGGGTTCCGCTTACCCGGTTTCCACGAGTTTTTCCTGTGATCCACGTCACATCGGTTTCCGGCCGCGGGTGTCGCGGCTCATCCCGGCGGGGCCGCCCGAATCGCGCCGGGACCGGTACGCTGGGCGGGTTGCCCGATCGCCGCCCGACCGCGGGGCGAGGCCGCAAGACCGCCTCTGACCTGCGATGATCCCCCCTCGGAGACCGTGAGTACCGCCGCCGCTTCGATGCCGCTCTTCTCCGACGCGCAGGAGGCTGACGCGCCCGTCCGGGCCGTCGGCCAAGCCGCGCCGGCCGCCTCGCACCACCTGTCGCCGGCCTTCCCCGGCCGTGCCCCCTGGGGCACCGCCGGCAAGCTCCGGGCCTGGCAGCAGGGGGCGCTGGACAAGTACATCGAGAACCAGCCGCGCGACTTCCTCGCCGTCGCGACCCCGGGCGCCGGAAAGACCACCTTCGCGCTGACCCTGGCCTCGTACCTGCTGCACAACCACCTGGTGCAGCAGATCACCGTCGTCGCCCCGACCGAGCACCTGAAGAAGCAGTGGGCCGAGGCCGCCGCCCGGATAGGCATCAAGCTGGACCCGGCGTACTCCTCCGGGCCGCTCTCCCGGGAGTACCACGGCATCGTGGTCACCTACGCGGGCGTCGGCGTGAACCCGATGCTGCACCGCAACCGGACCGAGGCCCGCAAGACGCTGGTCATCATGGACGAGATCCACCACGCCGGTGACTCGAAGTCCTGGGGCGAGGCCTGCTTCGAGGCCTTCGAGCCGGCCGCCCGCCGACTGGCGCTGACCGGGACGCCGTTCCGCTCGGACACCAACCCGATCCCCTTCGTCCAGTACGAGGCCGGCGGCGACGGCATCCGCAAGTCGGTCGCCGACTACACCTACGGCTACGGGCACGCGCTCGCCGACCACGTCGTCCGCCCGGTGATCTTCCTGTCGTACAGCGGCAACATGCGCTGGCGCACCAAGTCCGGCGACGAGCTGGAGGCCAGGCTCGGCGAGCCGATGACCAAGGACCTGATCGCCCAGGCCTGGCGCACCGCGCTGTCCCCGCAGGGCGAGTGGATCCCGTCCGTGCTGCAGGCCGCCGACCGCCGGCTCACCGAGGTCCGCAAGGCGATCCCGGACGCCGGCGGGCTGGTGATCGCCACCGACCAGAACGTGGCGCGCGCCTACGCCAAGATGCTGCGCGAGATCAGCGGCGAGAAGGTCACGCTGGTGCTCTCCGACGAGACCGAGGCGTCCAAGCGGATCTCCGACTTCTCGGCCGGGACCTCGCGCTGGATGGTCGCGGTCCGGATGGTGTCCGAGGGCGTCGACGTGCCGCGGCTGTCCGTCGGCGTGTACGCCACCTCGATCTCCACTCCGCTGTTCTTCGCGCAGGCGGTCGGCCGCTTCGTGCGCGCCCGCAAGCGCGGCGAGACGGCGTCGGTCTTCCTGCCGACCATCCCGATGCTGCTGGGCTTCGCCAACGAGATGGAGCTCCAGCGTGACCACGTGCTGGACCGGCCGAAGAAGGAGGGCGAGGGCCTCTTCGACGAGGAGGACCGGCTGCTCGCCGAGGCCGAGCGGGCCAACGACGGCCCGGACGGCGCGGGCGGCGAGGAGTTCTCCTACGAGGCGCTGGGCTCCGAGGCGGTCTTCGACCGGGTGCTCTACAACGCCATGGAGTTCGGCATGCAGGCGCACCCGGGCAGCGAGGAGGAGGAGGAGTACCTCGGCATCCCGGGCCTGCTGGAGCCGGACCAGGTGCAGATGCTGCTGCAGAAGCGTCAGCACCGGCAGATCCAGCGGAGCAAGGGCAAGCCCGCCGAGGAGGCCGACCTGCTGGAGCTGCCGGCCGAGCAGCGGCCGGTCGTGACGCACCAGGAACTCCGGGAGCTGCGCAAGGAGTTGAACGCGCTGGTGGCCGCCTGGCACCACCGCACCAACCAGCCGCACGGGACCGTGCACAACGAGCTGCGGCGCCAGTGCGGCGGCCCGCTGACCGCGCAGGCGACCGCGAACCAGCTGAAGGCCCGGATCGCGAAGATCAGGGAATGGGCGAAGTAACGGTTCGTCGGCATGGGTGGGCAGCCGGTTTTATCAAGGTCATGTGACGGTCAGGTATACGGAAAGGTTTTGTGGAGACAGTCGGTGTGATGATCGGATAGTGTTCCGCGTGCTGAGCCGCCCTCCGGGCCGCCGACGTCTTGAGCCCCCCCGTCCGGGGCGTACGCCCGCGGCCTCCGGAGACTCCGGCCGGCACACCTCACCGACCCGGGAACGCGACCGCTGCGTCGTGCGCCTGGGCCTGCCTGTCTTCAAGGAGTACACCGAACGTGTCGTACCAGCAGCCCTACGCTCAGCAGCCCGAGTTCTCCGAGAAGTCGAAGGTCGTTGCGGGCATTCTGCAGCTCTTCTTCGGCTACCTGGGCATCGGCCGTTTCTACACCGGCCACGTCGGCATGGGCATCGCCCAGCTGCTGACCTGCGGTGGTCTCGGCTTCTGGTCGCTGATCGACGGCATCATCTTCCTCGTCAGCAACGACCGTACGGACGCCCAGGGTCGTCGGCTGCGCGGCTGACCCTTGCGCCCATCGCGTGCGGCACGCCGCCCCGGCCACGACGGCCGGGGCGGCTTCGCCGTTCCCGGAACCGGTACGGCCGCGGCGCGGCTGCGCGCGGCCTGGCCGCCGGTGGCGGTGCTGGCCGGCGGGCTCGCCGGGTCCGCCTACCTGTGGTCGCGCAACCCGCACCTGCCCGGGCAGGCGCTGCCGTTCTGCCCCTGGCGCAAGGTCACCGGCCTGCAGTGCCCCGGCTGCGGCGGCACCCGGATGGTCTACGACCTGCTGCACGGCGACCTCGCCGCCGCCTGGCACGACAACGCGGCGCTGCTGCTCGCGCTCCCGCTGGTGGCCGCGGTCTACCTGGTCTGGCTGCGGCACGGTCTGGCCGGCCGGCGCTGGCAGCCCCCCCTCGGCCGCCGCGGGACGGCCGCGGTGCTCGGCGTGGCGGCGGCTTGGACCGTCCTGCGCAATCTGCTCTGAGTCGGCCCGTTCGGGGTTCGTCTGCGCCGATCTGTCCGAACTTCGGACTGTATTCGAACTTGCGCCCAGAGCAACGGGGCGTATTGCGGTGGAATGCCCTGATTCGTCGGGCCGGTTGGAATTGATCTTGACCGAATTTTGGACAAACACTTCCGCCGCCGCAATTCCTTCACTACCTTTCCCACACGCTCTCCCGCCGGGCAACCCCCCGCGAGACGGGCGCCGCAGGGCCCCAGGACGTCAAGGACGACACACCGCGGCCCGAGCGCGGCCACCCACCCTGCGCGCGACACCCGAGTCCCGGACGGCTTGCCGATCCGCGACCCGCCGCGGAAAGGAATTGCGCGTCGTGACTGCAGAGACCTCCCAGACCCTGGACCGTGGCGTCCGGGTCCTCAAACTGCTCGCCGACTCGGAACGCGGGCTCACCGTCACCGAGCTGGCGGCCCGGCTGGCCGTCAACCGGACCGTCGTGTACCGGCTGCTGGCCACCCTGGAACAGCACGGGCTGGTCCGCCGGGACATCGGCGGCCGGGCCCGGGTCGGCCTGGGCGTGCTCCGGCTGGCCCACCGGGTCCACCCGCTGCTGCGCGAGGCGGCCCTGCCCGCCCTGCGCAGCCTCGCCGAGGACCTCGGCGCCACCGCCCACCTCACCCTGGTCGACGGCAACGAGGCGCTCGCGGTGGCCGTGGTCGAACCCAGCTGGACCGACTTCCACGTCGCCTACCGGACCGGACTGCGTCACCCGCTGGGGGAGAGCGCGGCCGGCCGGGCGATCCTGGAGGCCCGGGCCTTCCCCAGCCAGCGCCGGCCCGAACAGGGGTTCGTCATCACCCGCGCGGAGGAGCAGTCCGGGGCGTCCGGCGCGGCCGCCGCGCTGCTCGGACTGAGCGGGATCGAGGGCAGCGTCGGCGTGGTGATGCTGAACGGGCTCGTCCCCGAGCGGGTCGGCCCCCGGGTGGTGGAGGCGGCCACCGAGGTCGCCGACGCGCTGCGGTAGGCACCGGCGCGTCGGACCGGCCGCCGGAGCGCCGCACCGGGGGCGGCCCGGGTGTGTTTGGATTTCCCCTGTGTCCGACACCAAGCTGCCCAGCAAGCTGCCCAAGGCCCTGACCGCCCCCCGGACCCGGGCCCTCGCGCTCTGCGGTGCGCTGGTCGCGGCGCTGTTCGGGGTGGCCGCCTTCGTCCCGCTGCCGTACACGCTGACCTGGCCCGGCGTGACCGCGGACACCCTCGGCAGCTACCAGGACCGGCCGGTGCTGACCATCACCGGCGCCCCGGTCCGCAGCACCCGGGGGCAGCTGCGGATGGTCACCATCTCGGCCACCAACCCGGGCGAGCGGACCACCGTCTGGCGCTCGCTCCAGGCCTGGTTCGACGAGGGTGAGGCGGTCCGGCCGACCGACACCGTCTACCCGCAGGGCGACCCGGCCAAGGCCGAGGAGGTCACCGCCCAGCAGATGGCGGAGTCCCAGGACAGCGCCACCGCGGCCGCGCTCTCCTATCTCAAGCTGTCGCCCGCCCAGGTGAAGGTCAAGGTCGACCTCGGTGACATCGGCGGCCCGAGCGCCGGCCAGATGCTGGCGCTGGGCATCGTCGACAAGCTGGCCGGCGACGGCAAGGGCGGCGACCTCACCGGCGGGCTGACCGTCGCCGGCACCGGGACCATCGACGCCCAGGGCGTGATCGGCCCGGTCGGCGGGGTACCGCTGAAGACCCAGGCGGCCGCGCGGGACGGGGCCACGGTCTTCCTGCTGCCCCGGGACGAGTGCAAGGACGCCCAGGTGAACACGCCGGCCGGGCTGCGGCTGGTGCCGGTCGGCACCCTCGCGGAGGCGGTCGCCGCCCTCGACGCGGTCCGGACCGGCGGCGCCGTCCCCAGTTGCTGACCGGGGCCCGCGGCTACTCGGCGGCGGCCTGGTCGACCAGCGGCAGGATCCGGTACGGCACCGGGTTCTCCAGCGCGATCGCCGTCGAGGAGCGGACGATCCCGTCGAACCCCACCACCCGGTCGATCACCCGCTGGAGGTCCGCGTTGGACCGGGCCACGATCCGCACCATCATGTCGCCGTGCCCGGTGATGGTGTGCAGCTCCAGCACCTCCGGCACCGCCGCGAGGTGCCGGCGGACGTCCGCGCCCTGGCCCTGGGAGATCTCCAGCGTCGCGAAGGCCGTCACCGGGTAGCCCAGCGCCGCCGGGTCCACCTCCGGGCCGAAGCCGCCGATCACGCCCCGTGCCTGGAGCCGGTCCAGCCGCGCCTGCACCGTGCCGCGCGCCACCTGGAGCCGGCGCGAGCACTCCAGCACGCCGATCCGGGGCTCCTCGGCGAGCAGCCGGATCAGCCGGCCGTCCAGCGCGTCGATCGCGTCGTTGGTGCTGCCCGGCGTGCCCCCCGCAGGGGTGGCCGGGGCGGCTCCGGTCGGGCCGGAATGTCCTTGTGCGAGCGGCGAGTTGGACGATCCGGGGGCGCCCGGGGAGCTGGGGGAGTGGGCGGGGGGCATCGCGGGCTCCGTCCTCCGGTGGGCATTCTGTACAGCGGCGTGGCCGATTCTCCCGCCCCGGAGCACACCTTGACCAGGAGGAAACGGAACAGTTGCGCGGAGGTCGTCCCGGCGCAACCCTCCAGCCACAACCCCGTGCGCCGGTCCCCACCCCGGCGCCCGGGAAGCGGAACCCGAGGTCCCCGTCACGCCTACCGGGAGGGCTGCCATGACCGAAACCGCCACCGAACCCGTGCTACTCACGGCCGGCCTGGAGGAGCCCGGCCTGATCCCGATGGGCCACGCCGACGCGGTGGTCTTCGCGGTCGGCGACGCCGAGCGGGCCGCCCGCCGGTACGCGGTCGCCCTCGGACTGCGCTGTACCGCCTACGCCGGGCCCGAGACCGGCGAACCGGAGACCGTCTCCTACGTCCTGAAGGCACCCGGCACCAGATTCGTGCTGACCTCCCTGGTCCAGGTGATCGGTCCGCGCGGCCGCGAACTGGCCGGGCACCTGGCCCGGCACGGCGACGGGGTGATCGACCTCGCGGTCGCCGTGCCGGACGTCTGTTACGCCTACGACTACGCCGTCGACCGGGGCGCGGCCTCGCTCGCCGAGCCGTACGAGATGCGGGACGCGTACGGCACGGTGGTGCTCGCCGCGATCGGGGTGCCCGGCGGGACCAGGCACACCCTGGTCGACCGCTCCCGCTACACCGGCCCCTACCTGCCGGGCTACGTCGCCTGTGAGCGGTGGTGAGGTCCGGGGGGCCGGGGGGACTCAGCGCGTCACTGTCTCGACCACCGGCGGGTGCCCGTTCCAGTAGACGAACACCGAGTTGGCCTGGTCGTCCTTGGTGAAGTCCACCCGCATCCACTGCGGACCGTTCCAGACCTGCATCTTCCAGCCCGGGTCCGGCGCGGCCGAGACCAGCGAGGCCTTGTCCGGCTGGAGGTCCAGGGCCACCTTGCCGCCCGGGACGAGGTAGCTGCGCACCGCGGAGGTGGTGGCGGCCGGCGTCGGCCGGTGCGAGGTCGGCGCGGCGGCCGACGGGGTGGCCGGGGCCACCGGGGCGGTGGTCCTCGACGGGGCGGCCGCCGCCGGGGTGGCGGACGGGGCGGGCGGCTCCGGCTGGGCCGCCGACTGCGGCTGCGTCACCGTCGGCGTCGCCCGCGCCGTGCCCGCCGCGGCGGGCGAGGGCAGCGGCAGCGCGGTGGGCTGCTCGAACGCGGCGCCGGTCAGCACCGCGTGCACGCCGAACCAGGACAGCGCCACCGCCGCCCCGGTGGCCGCCGCCCAGGCGCCGAGTTGTACCAGTCCGTTCCGCATCGTGCGCACATCCTGCCGCATGGCGGGGACGGGCAGGTGGTCACCCCGGTACTTCCACAGGGAACTTGCACAAAGCCGACGAGTGCCCCCTCGCTACCCCGAGGTACAGACCACCCGGGGCCGATGGCGTACCGTGCAGCCCCATGGCAACAGTGCTCGTGGTCGAGGACGACCCCTTCGTGCGATCCGCCCTCATCCGCCACCTGACCGACACCGGCCACGCGGTTCGCAGCGTGGGCACGGCACTTGAGGCGCTGCGCGAGGTCGCCCAGGTCGGCTGCGACCTGGTGATCCTCGACCTCGGCCTGCCCGACCTGGACGGCAGCGAGGCGCTCAAGATGATCCGCGGCCTGACCAACGTCCCGGTCATCATCTCGACCGCCCGCGACGACGAGGCCGAGATCGTCCGGCTGCTCAACGACGGCGCCGACGACTACCTGGTGAAACCGTTCTCCGGGGAGCACCTGAGCGCCCGGATGGCCGCCGTCCTGCGCCGGCTCGGCGGCGGGACCGCCCCGGTCAGCCAGGTGCTCCGGGTCGGCGGGCTGGCCATCGACCTCCAGCGCCGGGAGGCCGCGCTGGACGGGCGGGCGCTCGACCTGACCCGCCGCGAGTTCGACCTGCTGGCCTTCCTCGCCGCCCGGCCCGGCGTGGTCGTGCCGCGCAAGGAGATCCTGGCCGAGGTCTGGCGGCAGACCTACGGCGGCGACCAGACCATCGACGTGCACCTGTCCTGGCTGCGCCGCAAGCTCGGCGAGACCGCGTCCAACCCGCGCTACCTGCACACCGTGCGCGGCGTCGGCGTCCGGCTGGAGGCGGCCGGGCACCCCGCCGGGCCCGGTGCCGTCCCGGTGGAGCGGCGGACATGAGGCGGTTGCGGCACTCGCTGCGCTGGGCGCTGATCAAGGCCGCCGTGGCCGGGACCACCATGGTCGCGCTGGCCTTCCTCATCCCGCTCGGCCTGATGGTCCAGCAGACCGCCCGGGACCGGGCCTTCACGGCGGCCGAACGGCAGGCCGCGGCGCTCGGTCCGGCGCTGGCCATCACCACCGACCAGGACGCCATCGCCCGGGCGGTGGCCTCGACGGACGCGGGCGCGCAGGGCCGGATGGCGGTGCACCTGCCGCCGCCGGCCGCGGTACCGGGTGCGGCGGGCGCACCCGGTACTCCGGGCACGGCGGGCACTCCGGGGACGGCGGGCGCACCCGGTGCTCCGGGGACGGCGGGCGTCGCGGCGACGGGCGCGGGGGCGGCCGCCGGGGCGACCATCGGCGAGGTCCGGGCGCTGGCCGCGGACGTGGACAGCGCCGGCGGGCAGGGCCGCTCCTTCACGGTCGAGGTCCCGGGCGGCTACGCGCTGCTCCAGCCGGTCGCCGTGGACAACGTCCGGACCGCCGTGGTCGAGGTCTTCGTGGCCGACGGCGACCTCACCCGGGGCGTCTCGACCGCCTGGCAGGTGCTCTCCGGCGTCGCGCTCGGCCTGGTCGCCATCGCGGTGCTGGTCGCCGACCGGATGGGTGCCCGGATCGTCGGCTCCGCCCGCCGGCTCGCCGCCGCGGCCCGCGCGCTGGGCGCGGGCGACCTCGCCGTCCGGGTGCCGGTGGACGGCAAACAGACCGCCGGCAGCCCCGAGGAGCTGCGCGAGGCCGGCCAGGCGTTCAACGCGATGGCCGACCGGGTGGTCCAGCTGCTCGCCGCCGAGCGCGAGCTGGCCGCCGACCTGTCGCACCGGCTGCGCACCCCGCTGACCGTGCTGCGGCTCAACGCCGCCTCGCTCGGCGAGGGCGACGCGGCCGACGCCACCCGGCACGCCGTCTCCCAACTGGAGCGGGAGGTCGACCAGATCATCCGCTCGGCCCGCCGGGCGCCCGAGGACACGCCCGCTGTCACGGTCGGCTGCGACGCCGCCGAGGTGATCCGGGAGCGGGTCGGCTTCTGGTCCGCGCTCGCCGAGGACGAGGGCCGCCGCTGGCAGCTGGCCGGCGCGGACCGCGAGACCCCGGTCCCGGTCCAGCGCGGCGACCTGGCCGCCACCGTGGACGCGCTGCTCGGCAACGTCTTCCGGCACACCGCCGTCGGCACCGCCTTCGCGGTGGACGTGCTGGCCACCGAGAGCTCGGTGATCGTGCTGGTCGGCGACGCGGGCCCGGGCTTCACCGATCCGGCGGCGGCGCTGAAGCGCGGCGAGGGCCAGGGCGGTGACGGTTCGACCGGCCTGGGGCTGGACATCGTCCGCAAGCTCGCCGAGGCCACCGGCGGGGATCTCGCGCTCGGGCGTTCGGCGGTGCTCGGCGGCGCCGAGATCCGGCTGCGGCTGCGGACCCGGCCGGACGGCGCCGCTCCGGCGCGGGCCAGCCGGCGTCGGGGCCGGGGACCGCTGTTCCCGCGTTGAGCGGCCCGTCACGGTGAGCAGGCGAAAGGTTTCAGCACCTCACCGGGGCCGCCCCCGGGCCCGGTTCACCCCTCATTCTTAAGCGCACCGTAAGGGAGCTCTACCCCTGGCTCAGCAGGCGGTTTCCGGCCATCCGGCGCCGCTAGCGTCGTCCGCGCCGGTCACCCGACCGCGTCGGTCGCCCCCCGACCGCCGCCGGGTCGACCCGGGCGTAGTCCGCACCTGCCAGCCCCGGAGGTAAGCCCCCATGACGACCCAGCAGCCCAACCGCCGTACCGGAGGCCGCCGCCGGCGCAGCCGCAAGGGCGTCGTGCTCGGCGCCTCGGCGGTCGCCGCCGCGCTGGTCGCCGGAGGAGTCGTCCTGCTCGCCTCCTCGGCCAGCGCCGCCTCGCTCGGCGCCGTCTACAGCCGCACCAGCAGCTGGGAGGCCGGCTACACCGGCCAGTACCTGGTCACCAACCCGGACGGCAGCGCCATCGAGGACTGGACGCTCAGCTTCGACCTGCCGGCCGGCGCGAAGATCGACTCGCTCTGGAACGCCACCTTCACGGTCGAGGGGCAGCACGTCACGGTCAAGCCGGAGGCGTGGAGCAAGCGGCTGGAGCCGGGCAAGAGCGTCGTGGTCGGCTTCGTCGCCCAGGGCGCGGGCGCCGCGCAGGCCGAGCCGGGCAACTGTCTGATCAACAACACCTCCTGCAAGGCCGGGGACGGCACCGCGCCCACCCCGTCCGGCCGCCCGACCAGCACGGCGACGGCCTCGCCGTCCGCCAGCGCCTCGGCTTCGGCTTCGGCTTCGGTTCCGGCGACGCCGACCGCGACGGCCACCGCCACCGCCAAGCCGAGCACCGTCGCGCCGAGCCCGACCGCCACGGCCACCGCCAAGCCCTCCACCCCGGCCCCGACGGCCACCGCGACCGCCACCACCACGGCCGTCCCGACGCCCACCACCCCCGCGCCCACCGCCACCGCGACCGGCACCCCCGCCCCGGCCGGCGGCGCCGGCTTCGCCCCGTACGTCGACACCTCCCTCTACCCGCCCTACGACCTGGTCGCCACCGCCAAGGCCACCGGCGTCAAGGACTTCAACCTGGCCTTCGTGGTCTCCGGCGGCGGCTGCACCCCGAAGTGGGGCGGCGTGAGCGACCTCGCCGCCGACGCGGTGGCCGCCCAGATCGGCGCCCTGCGCGCGATCGGCGGCGACGTCCGGGTCTCCTTCGGCGGCGCCAACGGCAGCGAGCTCGCCCTCGCCTGCTCCTCGGTCGCCGACCTCACCGCCGTCTACCAGAAGACCGTCGACGCCTACGGCCTCACCAAGGTCGACTTCGACGTCGAGGGCGGCGCGATCGCCAACACCGCCGCCAACACCCGCCGCGCCCAGGCCATCGCCCAGCTCCAGAAGAGCGCCGCCGCCAAGGGCAAGGCCCTGGACGTCTCCTTCACCCTCCCCGCGCTCCCCTCCGGCCTGACCCAGGAGGGCGTCAACCTGGTCGCCGACGCCAAGAACAACGGCGTGGCGATCGGCGCGGTCAACATCATGGCGATGGACTTCGGCGACGGCGTCGCCCCGAACCCGCAGGGCCAGATGGGCAAGTACGCCATCGCCGCCGCCACCGCCACCCAGGCCCAGGTCAAGAGCGTGCTCGGGCTCGACGACGCGGCCGCCTGGCGCAAGGTCGCGGTCACCCCGATGATCGGCGTCAACGACGTGGCCAGCGAGGTCTTCACCGTCGCCGACGCCAAGCAGCTCGCGGACTTCGCCAAGACCAAGCACCTGGCCTGGCTGGCGATGTGGTCCGGCACCCGCGACAAGGCCTGCGAGGGCGGCGCCAAGGCGTACGCGGACGCCAGCTGCAGTTCGATCGTCCAGCAGCCGCTGGACTTCACCCGGGCCCTGGGCGCCTACACCGGCTGACCCGGCCCACCCCCCGACTCCGGCCGTCCGTGCCCCGACCGCAACGGGGCACGGCCGGCCGGTTCCACGTCCGCTGGTCACTCTCGGTGACCACTGCACGCCGGGCCCGGCCGCCGGGCATCGGGTATCGTCGCTGGTTGGCCGAACCGTGGACGGAGCGAACAGTGACAGCGGTGCAAGACGAGCGCAGCGCGGTGCGAACCGCACCGGACCAGGCGCCCGCCCCCCTGTCGGACCGCCTGCGGACCGCCCTCGGCGCACCCGTGCGGGCCCTGCGCGAGGCCCCCCGCCGACCGCTGCTGATCGTCTCCGCCGTGGCGTTGTTCTCCCTGCTCGCCTACGCGGTGGTCCGGCACTTCGCGCACACCTCGATGGTCGACATGATCGTCTACCGGGCCGAGGGCGCCGCCGTCGCCAACGGCCAGGACCTCTACGGGATCCGCGTCACCCAGTGGAACCTGCCCGCCACCTACCCGCCGTTCGCCGCGATGCTGTTCGTGCCGACGACCTGGTTCCCGGTGCCGTTCCTGCGGGTCGCGATCACGCTCGGCAACCTCGGACTGCTCGCGCTGTTCGCCCACCTGTCGTTCAAGCTGGTCGGCTGGCCGCGCAAGGACCTGCGCGCGATCGCCGTGATCCTGGTCACCGGCCTCGGCGTCTGGCTCGAACCCGTCTACACCACGCTGCGCTACGGCCAGATCAACCTCGTCCTCGGCTGCCTGATCCTCTGGGACCTCACCCGGCCCGACGGGCGGCGCGGCAAGGGCATCGCGATCGGTATCGCCGCCGGCATCAAGCTCACCCCCGGCCTGTTCGCGGTCTACCTGCTGCTCACCGGCCGGATCCGGGCCGCGTTCGTGGCCGGCTTCACCTTCCTCGGCACCTTCCTGCTCGGCGCCCTCGTGCTGCCCGACGCCACCTGGGGCTTCTGGACCAAGTACCTCTACGACTCCTCGCGGGTCGGCAAGACCGAGATCGTCGACAACCAGGCGATCAGCGGCGCCGTCGCCCGGCTGCTGCACACCGCCACCCCCGGCACCGCCGCCACCCTGGCCGCCGTCCTGATCGCGGCGGCCGGCCTCGGAGTCGCCGCCTGGGCCGCCCGCAGCTCCCGCTGGCTGCCGCGCGCCGAGGCCTGGGGTGTCTGCTGCGCCGCCGTCACCGCCGTGCTGATCTCGCCGATCAGCTGGACCCACCACTGGGTCTGGTGCGTGCCGGTGCTCACCCTGCTCGCCTGCGAGGCGGCGGTCGAGCGGGCCCGTCCGGCCGCCGTCCGGAAGGTCCGCTGGCGGGCCGCCTTCGGGGCCACGCTGCTCGCCTTCCTCTCCTTCGCCATGTGGCTCGCCAAGCCGAAGGGCGCGCTGGTGCTGGAGCTGTCGCCGCTGTACCAGATCCCGACCTCGGTCTACCCGCTCGTCGGGATCTGCTTCCTGCTCGCCGCCGCGCTACGGATAAGGGCACGGCGGCTCGCCGCCGGCGCGCCCCTGGTCGCGCTGCCCGGCCAGCGGGACGGCGACCGGCGGGCCGGCGGCGGGCGCGACGGCGACCGGCCGGACGAGCCCGCGCGCGAGCGTCAGCAGGCCCCCGCGGCCCGCTGAGTCGCCGGGGGCGCGGCGGGTCCGGGCCGAGGGCCGTCCGGGCCGTCGGGGCTGTTCGGGCCGTTCGGCGCGCGCCGGTCGTCCCGGTCGTACCGGTCGCAGGGACCGTACGGGCCGTCCGGGCTGTACGGACCTCACGCGAGCAGCTCGGCCAGCGAGCCGTCCATGTCCAGCGCGGCCATCTCGCTGCCCGGCGGCACCAGCCGGTGCGCCCGCTCCAGCCAGGCGGCCACCGCCGGCAGCGGCGCCTCCAGCAGCGCGTCCCCGGCCGGCGAGCTCAGCGCCAGGCAGAGCACGCTCCGCCGGCCCGACCGGGTCGGCCAGATCCGCACGTCCCCCTGGCCGCACGGCCGGAAGGTGCCCTCCACCAGCAGCTCGCGGGCGAACACCCAGGTGACCGGCGAGCCGGTGTCCAGGTGGAAGGTCATGTGGACGGCGTAGGGGTCGTGGCTGCCGTACGACAGCCGGGCCGGGACGGGGACGCTGTGCTCGGGGGAGAGCACCAGGTTGAGCTCCAGCTCGTGCTCGACCACGCTCGTCGGGCGCTCCATGATCGGTTCCTCTCTGCCTGCGGTTCGTGCCCGGTTCCGGGCCCTGTGACCTTGAAGAGCGCGGTCGGGCGGCGCTCTTACACGGGTTTCCGAGATTTCTCGGCGGAACTGCGTCGACGGTGGTGTGCGGCGTGGTGAAGGCGGGGGAGCGGGCGCGCGCTCGGGCACACGCGCCGTCCTCCCTACCGTGGACGGCCCCGAACTGTCCGCCGAATGGCCAACTTCGCCCGGCGGCCCCGCCGAGGTACTACCCTTTGTGACTGCCCGGCGACTGTCCGCCCACCCCGGTGGCGCCCCCTCGCACGCGCCGACGGCGGAGCCGCCCGGGTCCACCCGGGTCCCCCGCGCCACCGTCGCGCACCCCCCTCGCCGGGCGAGCCGCATCGGCCCTGCCAGGAAAGAGACCCCCATGACGGACCGGCCCTTCGCCGGCGGCAGTACGGAGACGGCCGCCGGCCCCGCGCCGGGCTACTACCCCGACCCGTCCATCCCCGGCTTCGTCCGCTACTGGGGCGGCTCGGCCTGGGTGCCCGGCACCAGCCGGCCCGCCCCGGCCGAGGGCGAGGTGCTGGAGCCGCCCCGGTACGCGACCCGCCGGCCGGGCGCGGCGGGCGGCGGGGTGGGGGCGCGGTACGTGCCGCCGCCGGCGGTGGCCGGACCGGCGGAGGAGGGGGAGCCGGGGGTCGGGGCGTCGGGGGCGGGGCCGGTGGTGACCTCCGGCGGGGACACCGGGCCGGTGTACCTGGACCAGACCTCGGGCGGGGCGTCGTTCACCTTTGCGGTGGCGGAGAGCGGGCCGGTGTTCCGGCCGGGGGTGCTGCCCGCGGACGAGGGCGGGCCGGTGGTGGCGGCGGGAGGTCCGGCGCCCTGGGTGTCCTGGGGGGTGCTGCCCGGGGCGGAGGGGCCGGCCGCGGGGGTGGCGGCGCCGGAACCGGAGCCGGAGCCGGAGCGGGTGGTGGAACCGGAGGCTGTTCCGGTCGAGCCGTCGCCGTCCCGGTCCGCGTCCCCGGTGCCCGAGCCGCGGGCGGCCGTCGAACCGGCCCGGGCCGTCTCCGTCCCGACGCGCACCACCGCCGCCCGTCCTACTGCCACCCGCGCGGTCGCCACCCGCGAGGTCGTCGGCCCGTCCGCCCCCGCCCCCGCCGCCGTTCGTCCGGCCGCCACTGTCCGTCCGGCCGCCGTCGGGCGGCGGCGTGCCGAGGCCGCGCGGGTGCGGCCCGCCGGGCTCGGCCGACGGCTGGCCGCCCGGCTGGTGGACACCGCCGTCCTGACCGTGGTCGCCGTCGCCGCCGGTCTGCCGCTCGGCAACTCGGTCGCCGCCCACCTCCAGCAGAAGCTCGACCAGGCCCGGATGGCCAGCAAGCTCACCCGCCGCCAGGTCGACGTCTGGCTGGTGGACGGCATGGTGCTCGGCAAGGTCGCCGTCCTGATCGGCATCCTGCTCTTCGTCGGCGTGCTCTACGAGGTCCTGCCGACCGCCCGCACCGGCCAGACCTTCGGCAAGCGGCTCGCCCGGATCCGGGTGGTCCCCGCCGCGCCGCCCGCCGGCCCGTCCACCGTCCCGTCCGGGGCGCCGTCCGCCCGGCTGGGATTCGGCCGTTCGCTGCTCCGCTGGCTGGTCCGGCACGTGTCGACGGTGCTGCTGGTGGGCCTGCTCCGGCCGCTGTTCGACCGCCCCGACCGGCGCGGCTGGCACGACCGGGCGGCCCGCACCCGGGTCGTCCGGCTCTGAACCCGACCCCGGGGATCGACCCGGGGGTCGGCTCCGGACAAAACGGACTAAATATCCCAAGCTCCAAGAATGTGTGATGTTCTACTCGGGGCATGAGCACCCACGACCCCTCAGGCCCCGAGCCGGAGGGGGGCGGCAAGCCCTCCTTCGACAAGCAGCCCCCGCCCCAGGGCGGCGGCACGCCGGAAGGTGCGCCGTCGGATCCGTACGGCACCCCGCCGGCCGGCGGCCCGTACGACCGCCCCGGCGCGTACGGCGGCACCTACGGCCAGTCGCCCTACGACCGGTCCTCGCCGTACGGCCAGTCGCCCTACGACCAGCCCCCACCCGGCCCCGGCCCCGCCGGTTACGGCGCGCCCGCCGCCGGCCCGGTCCCCGGGATGCCCCCGCTCGGCAGCTGGCCCAACCGGATCCTCGCCCGCCTCATCGACTACCTGCTGGTGCAGATCGTCGCCGTCCTCGTGGTCCTGCCGTTCGCCAGCCTCAGCGACCGCTCCGGCTCGGCCGGCGCGTTCTGGCTCGCCTGCGCCTTCTACCTCGTCTACGAGGGCCTGATGCTCGGCCGCGACGGCCAGACCCTCGGCAAGAAGGCCATGAAGATCCGGGTCGCCATGCTGATCGACGGCAACTCGCCGACCCAGTCCGCCGCCTGGACCCGCGCCGCGGTCTACATCCTGCCCGCGGTGCTCTGCTGCGCCGGGCTCTGGTGGCTCATCGACGGCCTGTTCGGCGTCTTCGACAAGCCGTACCGGCAGTGCGTCCACGACAAGTCCGCCAAGACGGTCGTGGTCTCCACGGCCTGAGCTACTCGTGCCCGCCGGCCGGCGCGCGGTGCTCCGCGCGCCGGTCCGCCGCGTACGGCGCCAGCACCGCGAGCACCGTCACCAGGGTGCCCAGGGCGAGCGCGAAGAGCACCACCACGGCCACCTCCAGGACCCCCGAGGCCCCGGTGGCGGCCAGCAGCGCGACCGTGGCGGCGACCACGGTGAAGACACCGAGCGCGAACTGCGCGGCGGTCGGGCGGTACGGCATGGCGGAGTCCTTCGCACGTCGGGGGGAACGGGCGGACCACTGCTGAACGGGCGGACCACTGCCCGGGCGCACGCTCAGGAACCGGTCCGGGCAGGGGAGTTCGGGAACATCCGGCGGCCGTCCGGCGAGCGTCCGTGGCATTCCGTCCAGGCTAACCCGGCCCGCCCGGGGCACGGGGGGCGCACGGACTCACGCCTCGCGCCCGGCCCCGTCGGCCCCGCTCGGTACCGTGGGCCCGACCGAACCGCCCCGACCCGCAGGGGGAACCGCCGTGCCCATCCCCGCCGACTGGCCCACCACCGAGGCCGAGGCGCTCGCCGAACAGCAACGCCTGCGCCCCCTCGTCGAGCCGCACGGCACGATCGGCACCGCCCCCGACGACCGGCTGATCGCCGGCGTGGACGTCGCCTACGACGACGAGCGCGACCTCGTGGTCGCCGCCGCCGTCGTCCTCGACCGCACCACCCTCGCCGTCGTCGAGGAGGCCACCGCCACCGGCCGGGTCGCCTTCCCCTACCTCCCCGGCCTGCTCGCCTTCCGCGAACTCCCCGCCGTCCTGGACGCCCTCGCCGCCCTCACCCACCGCCCCGGCACCGTCGTCTGCGACGGCTACGGCCTCGCCCACCCCCGCCGCCTCGGCCTCGCCAGCCACCTCGGCGTCCTCACCGGCCTGCGGACCTTCGGCGTCGCCAAGACCCCGTTCACCTTCGACCACCACGCCCCCGGCCCCGCCCGCGGCGACCGGACCCCGCTCACCGACCCGGTCACCGGCGAGGAGGTCGGCCGCGCCGTCCGCACCCGGCCCGGCGTCAAGCCCGTCTTCGTCTCCGTCGGCCACCGCATCGGCCTCACCGAGGCCGTCGACGCCACCCTCGCCCTCACCCCGCGCTACCGCCTCCCCGAGACCACCCGGCATGCCGACTCGCTCTGCCGCCGGGCGCTCGCCCGGCAGCAGCTCCGGCTCCGGCAGGGGAACTGACGCCGCGTCGCCGAGTACCGACCGTTCGCCCGCGGGCCGTTCTGCTCGCCCCGGCCATGTGTTAGACATGAGACTCGGGCCACCAGCACGCGAACGACACACCGCATGGACGCAGGTACGTAAGGACGCACGGGGGAGGCGCCGCACGTGGCAACGGGGAACGGAACCGGATCGACCGGCGGAACAGGCCGCGGCTACCGCGTGGAGGTCGACCAACTACGCGCCTTCGCCGCCCAGGTACGCCTCCTGCTGGCCGAGTTCCAGCACCACGCGGACGGCACCGCGACCCACGGCCGCAGCGGCATCGGCCCCAGCGCCCTCGGCACCTTCGCCGAGGCCACCGACCTGCACGGCCGCTACCAGACCATGCGCGACGGCCTGCGCGACGTCCTCAACCAGCTCCAGAACGCGGTCGACGAGGCCCAGAAGAAGGCTGAGCTCACCGCCACCAACTACGAGGAACAGGAACACCGCACCAAGGCCAAGCTCAAACTCGGCGACGACGGCTGGTCCGTCGCCGACCCCTCCGCCACCAGCGCGGCCGCCTACGCCCAAACCACGGCCCCGGCCCGGCACGACGACGGGAAGGGCGTCCGATGAAGTACACCGACTTCCGGAACTACAGCCACGCCGAACTCCGCGGCATGGCCCAGGCCCTCAACCCCGGCGAGGTGATGGCCGCCGCCGACCCCTGGCGCCGCGCCGCCGACACCCTGAAGGCCATCCGCGCCACCCTCACCCGCGCCAGCACCGAGGCCGCCACCTCCTGGGAGGGCACCACCAGCGACGCCTTCCACACCCGCATGCTCCACCTCGCCACCACCATCAACACCACCGCCTCCTACGCCAACGACGCGGCCAACACCCTCAAGGCGGTCTCCGAGGCCATCGCCAAGGCCAAACGCGACATGCCCGAGGAACCCAGCGGCTGGGAACAGCTCAAGGACGGCGTCGGCGACACCTTCTCCTCCCTCTTCGGCGCCGACGACGAGGACGCCCGCACCGACCTCGCCAACCAGAAGAAGCTCGAAGCCGCCACCGTCATGCAAACCCTCGCCATGCACTACCGCACCGCCGCCCCCATGCTCAAACCCCCACCACCCCCACCACCCCCGGGCCAACCGCCGTACAAGGGGAAGGACGAGGCGACGGATGTCAGTGGTGCCGCCGACAGCGGTGCCGCCGCGCCACTCGTGAGCGCCATGATGGCGGGTTCCGGTTACGTCGGCGGCGGATCGGCCCCGAGTGGTACCGGTGCACCGACATCGCGGGCAGGTGGGACGGGCGGGGGAGCGGCTCCGAAGGTGGCCACCGTGGCCGCGCCGCCCGTGGCCTCCGATCCCGGTATCAAGGGAGGTGTGGCGCAGGCGGCGCCCAAGTCCCCGAAGGTCGCGAACTACGGTCCGGGCGTCGCTCCGCACGGTGTGAGCGCCGGGATCGACGGTATGAGCCCGACGCCTCCCGTCGCGCCGGGGAGCGGGCAGCAAGGTCCGAACCCCGGAACCTCGCCGAACGGGTTCGGGCCGCTCGGGGGTCCCGCGCCGGCCGGCTCCGGCGGTGCGCCGCAGGTCGGCGAAGGACCCTCGGCCTCGCGCGCGTTCGGCGAGCCCGGCCTCCTGCCGGGGAGGGCGACGGCAACGGGCAGCGGGATTCCGGGAAAGGTGCCGCCCGGCGGCGGCGGCGAAGCGTGGGGTGGGCGGGCGGTCCGTGGCGCCGGGGAAGCACCGGGTGCCGGAGCGGCTCGCGGTGGTGGACAGTTCGGCGCCGGGGCGGCGTTCCCCGGTGAGGCCGGTGTGGGTGGTCGAGGCGGTGCGGCGCGGCCTGGGAAGGGCACGTCGAACGGGCCGGGCCACGTCGGCGGGGAGGGCGCGAAGGCCGGCGGAGGCCCTCGGCAGGTCTTCACCGAAGGCGGCTCCGGGCTCGGCGGCAGGGGGCGGGGCAGGCCGGAGCAGGCCGCAACCTCGGCCAACGGGGTGGGAATGGGGATGCCGTTCGGCGGTGCCCAGCAGCGTGGAAGGGAGAAAGACGGGAGGGGGAAGCGGCCCGACTACCTCGTCGAGGACGAGGAGACCTGGGCGTCGGACAAGCCTGCCAACCCGAACGTGGTGGAATGAGTCCGCCACGGCAGATGGTCGGTGGGACTCTTCCTCAAGTGGGGTGACAGGCTTGATGAGTGGCCGGGTGTGGCGATGCGCTGCCGTGCTCTCCGCTGGGGCTTTCGCGTGGGGGACCGCGGTCCCGCCCGCGTCGGCGGACCAGATCCGCGACATGCAGTGGCCGTTGAAGCAGTACCAGGCCGACACCAGGATCTGGCCGCTGAGCCAGGGTGACGGCGTCGTCGTCGCGGTCATCGACGGCGGGGTCGACGGGAACCACCAGGACCTGGCCGGACAGGTTCTTCCGGGCGCCGACTTCTCGGGTGGGAAATCGGACGGCCGGGTCGACGCCGACGGTCACGGCACCGGGATGGCGAGCCTCATCGCCGGGGTCGGACACGGCAACAAGGCCGGGATCAGCGGCCTGGCACCCAAGGCGAAGATCCTCCCGGTGAAGATCAGGAGTGGCGGGGAGTCCGGGGACCTCCTGAGCCCGCAGTCCGACATCGCCTCGGCGATCAGGTTCGCGGTGGACCACGGGGCATCGGTCGTCAACATGTCCGTGGGCGGCCCCGGCCGGCTCGACGCCGAGGCGCGGGCGGCGGTGAAGTACGCGGTGTCCAAGGACGTCGTGCTCGTCGCATCCACGGGGAACAGCGGCGACAGCGGGCAGCCCGTCGACTACCCGGCGGCCTACCCGGGTGTGGTCGCGGTGGGTGCGGTGGACGAGCAGGGCAGGATCTGGGAGAAGTCCAGCTTCGGACCCGAGACCACGGTGACGGCGCCAGGAGTGAAGGTCGGGCGCGCGACGGCGAAGTCCACGGCCGGTTACGCCATCGGCAATGGGACCTCGGACGCCACGGCCTACGTGTCCGCCACCGCCGCGCTCATCCGGGCGAAGTACCCGGAGCTCTCGGCAGGACAGGTCATCAACCGGATCATCAAGAGCGCCACCCCTCCGCCCGGTGGCGTGACTGTGCCCGATTCTCACTACGGCTACGGAATCGTGGATCCTGCCAAGGCCCTTGACCCGGCGACGGACAGCGGACCGCGGGAGAATCCGCTGGCCGGGCGGGTGGAGGCGCAGGGGGTGCCCACAGGTGGGGTGAGTGCTCCGCCCTCGGAGGAGGTGTGGGAGTCGCCGCCGGCGGCGGCGCCGGTGGGGGCCGGCGGGAACCGTGGGGTGGCGTGGGTGTTGGTGGGGGCGGCGGGGATCGGGGGCGTGGTGGTGGTGTCGGTGGTGCTGGCGCTGGTGGTGCGGGGGCGGCGGCGCAGGGTCGCGGCGCCGCCGCAGTGGCCGCCGTACCAGGGGTGAGTGGCGAGGGGTGAGTGGCGGGGCTATTCGGCGACGGCGATCTGTTCGCGGTGGCGGGTGGCCGGGCCGGTGAGCTGGTCGGTGACGGCGAGGGCGAGGTCGGCCTGGGCGATGCGGGTGCCGAGGACCTGGGGGCCGCCGACCCGGTAGCGGCCGGTGCCGGGGGCGGTGCGGTCGAGGTCGAGGGGCGGGGTGACGACGACCCAGTCGAGGCCGGCGGGGGAGGTGCGGAGCAGGTCGAGGGCGGCGGCGTGGCCGAGCGAGAAGGCGCGGTGGGCCTCGGGGAAGGCGGGGTCGTCGTGGACGGCGACCCCGGGGGCGGTCTCCAGGGTGGTGGCGATGCCGACGTGGACGAGCCGGGGGACGTCGGCCTCGGCGAGGCCGGTGACGAGGGCGCGGGTGGCGGCGGGGTAGAAGTCGGCGGCCGGGACGTCGGGGGTGTAGACGGTGCTGACGGCGGCGGCGTGGCCGCGGGCGGTGGCGGCGACGGCGGCCGGGTCGGTGACGTCGCAGCGGGCGAGGGTGACGCCGGGGCCGGCCAGGTCGGCGTGGCGTTCGGGGGCGCGGACGGCGGCGGTGACGGTGAGGCCGCGTCGGCGGGCCTCGGCGATCACGGCGCGGCCGACCTGGCCGCCTGCGCCGAAGACGATGAGGTCGATGCTGGGGGTGCCGGTCATGGCGGTCTCCGTTCGTGGCGCGGTGCGGGGGACGGGGTGTCGTCGCCCGCTGACGCCGTGACGGTAGACCGGGGGGTGCCGGTTACTTCAACGGTACCGGCGGGGACACCCGTTCGGTTACCGTCGGGGGCATGACCGAGACCGCTCCCGCGCCGCTGCCGCCGGACCTCTTCGACCCGGACTGCCCGGTGCAGTCGGTCCCGGTGCTGGGCGGCCGGAAGTGGACGTGGCGGATCATGCGCTGTCTGGAGGGCGGTCCGCGCCGGTTCTCGGAGCTGCGGGTGCCGTTGACGGGCATCACGGCGAAGGTGCTGGCGGAGTCGCTGCGGGCGATGGAGCAGGACGGGGCGGTGAGCCGGACCGAGTACCCGGAGAACCCGCCGCGGGTCGAGTACGCGCTGACGCCGCTCGGGCGGACGCTGCTGGGGCCGATGGACGCGGTGTGCGACTG
Organism: Kitasatospora sp. NPDC093806; assembly: GCF_040683335.1. Lineage (NCBI taxonomy): Bacteria > Bacillati > Actinomycetota > Actinomycetes > Kitasatosporales > Streptomycetaceae > Kitasatospora > Kitasatospora sp. NPDC093806. The sequence continues at coordinate 171,841 of NZ_JBFBDO010000002.1, read as the reverse complement.
GAGCCGCGCCAACCTGGCGGAGCTGCTCGCGGCGCGCGAGGCCTTCGAGAGCGCCGAGCGGTAGAAGCGGTGGTGGGGCAGGCGGGGGCTGGCAGGATTTCGGCGAGTGCTGGCGTTGACGGCGCTGGTGGGGCGGGGTGGGGGCGGCCATTCTGGGCGCATGACCACTTCTGAGCACAACACCGCCGCCGCCCCCGCCGCCGACGACGCGATCGTCCCGGACACCAAGGACTGGACCTGGGTGCTGGAGCGCCCGTGCGCCGACTGCGGGCTGGACACGGGGGCGGTGGTGCGCGAGGACGTCGCGGGGATGATCCGGGCCAACGCGGAGGGCTGGCTGGCGGTGCTGGCCGGGGAGCCGGGGGAGCTGCGCCGGCGGCCGCGTCCGGAGATCTGGTCGGACCTCGAGTACGCGTGCCATGTGCGCGACGTCTTCCGGCTGTTCCACGTGCGGCTGAACCTGATGCTGGACGAGGACGGCCCGCTGTTCGCGAACTGGGACCAGGACGAGACGGCGGTCGCCGAGCGGTACGGGGAGCAGGACCCGGCGGTGGTCGCGGCGGAGCTGGCCCGGGCCGCGGAGGTGCTCGCGGGGGCGTTCGAGGGGGTGGCGGGCGCGCAGTGGGCGCGGACCGGCGACCGCAGCGACGGGGCGCGCTTCACGGTGGAGTCGTTCTCCCGCTACCTGATCCACGATCCGGTCCACCACCTGTACGACGTGACGGGCGAGCGGGTCTGAGCGGGGCTGAGCGGGTCCGGCCGGTCCGAGCGGGCCGGCCGGTTCACCAGCCGGAGGCCTCGCGGAGCATGGTGCGGCGGAGCCGGCCGGCCACGCTGGCGGTGTCGGTGCCGATGACGTCGGCGATCTCGGGTGCGGCGAGGCCGACGACGTAGTGCAGGATGGCGAGGTCGTCGTCGGCGGGGTGGCCGGCCGGCGGCCCGCTGTTCCGGGTGTGCTCGCCGACGGTGCTGCGCAGGATCTGCCAGGCGAGCGCGGTGGGGTTGGAGCTGCCCAGCAACTCGCGCCAGTGGACGGCGATTTCGGCGAAGGCCTGCTGGACCGCGCCCGCCGCCTGGCCGTGGTCGGGCAGCCAGACCCGGGCGTAGCTGAGGTACCGCGGGCGGTGCAGCTCGCAGAACGCCGCGAACTCCAGCGGTACGGCGGATGGTTCGCCGGGCCCCGGGGGAGGCTCGGCGGTGCTGTCGTGACGTTTGGTCATCTCGGCTTCTCGGCAAGTGAGATGGGCATCTGACGGTCGATCATCTGTGCTCACTCTACGGTAGGCGCTCGGTGCGCTGGGTGACCAATCGGATGGAATGCCCGGAAGGCGTCGCCGTGCGGCCGGTTCCGGCGGTGGCCGGGAGGGGGTCGGCGGGCGGTGCGGCGGTGGCGGACGGGCGGGGAGTGCTGCGCAGTGGTGTCAGAGGCGTGTCAGAAGCGTGGGTGCGGGGCGTCGTGGCCGGTCAGCGGGGTGGCACGGCGGGGGTGGCGGACCGGTCGGCGCGCCACCGCAGGCGGTGTGATGTGCCACCGTAAGCGGTTCGACGGTTCCCGTCCACGCCTGCGGCGTGAAGCCGGGGCCGCACCACCGGGCGCACCACCGGGCGCGCGCTCGATGGACCGGTCCGGGCTGGGACGATGGCGCGGGAGAGGCCGGGGAAGGCGCTCCGGGTGGGGGGTGGATCGGTGGGCCGGCCCCGTCGCACGCGTCCCGCGTGCCCGGCCCTTCGTCGGCGGATCGCCGTGTACGAGCGGAGGGTTGACGAACGGTCAGGTGTTTTTCCGGGCCTCCGCGGGGGTGATCCGGTCGTCCGGCGCGGAGCCTCGCGAGAGTTGGGCGGGGAAGGTCTCGGCGGCCCGTCGGCGGGCGATCCGGGCGACCGCCGCGGCGGCGGTGCCGGCGGCCTCCGCCGCTTCCTCGGCGGCGGCGAGCCGGTCCCGCTCCCGGGCGGTCTCGGCGTCGGCTCCACAGCCGGTGCCGGTACCGGCTCCGGCGCCGCAGCCGGTGCCCAGGACGGTGCCGGCTCCGGTGGCCGTGTCGGCGGCGGCCTCGTGGGTCGTCGCGTCGCAGCCGACGGGTTCGCGGGCCGCCGTCTCGCACCGGGCCGCCGCCTCGGCGACCTCGCGGACGGCCTCGTGCGCGGCCTTGCCCGCGGCCCGGATCCGGGCCGCCGAGGAGCCCCGGCGGGCGCGTCCGTGGGCGGCGCGGGCGGCGTGTTCCTCGGCCGCCTGTCTAGCCGCCAGGTAGGCCTGCACGGCGGCCATGCCGTAGACGGGCTGGATCAGCTGGTGGCCCTTGAAGAAGGGTCTGGCCGGGGCGAATCCGGCGGCGACCACGAGGTCCCGGATCTCCGCTATCTCCGCCTCGCTGCGGGCGGTGAAGCGGACCTCCCAGCCCTTCTTGTAGGTATGGCCCTGTTCGCCGCTGCGGCGGGCCGGGTCCGGCCGGCGGACGTATCCGGGCAGGCGTCCGAGGCGGAGCTGGGCCGCGCGGAGGCCGGCGGTCTCGTCACGTGACATGCACTAAGGGTAGGCAATCCGGCGGGCTGGAGTGACGTTCGGAGGTGTCTTCGCCGTATGTGCTTGGTCACGCAGGGTCAGGCAACCTGGTCGCTGATCGATGATGATCGAGTCCGACAAGCATCTGATCACCCATTCCTCCGAATGGGTGAGGGTATGAAGACTTTAGTGCGGGCTGATCCCGGTTTCGCGACGGTTGGGTAACAGTGCGTCAGGCGGCCGCGCCTGGGTCCGGGCCGTTGGGGATGGTGTCGGCATGAGCTACCGGATTCCCACGCCGCCGCCGTCCCTGGAGGAATTGGCGCGCCGTCAGCAGAACGTCGTCACCGCCGGCCAGCTGCGCGCCCGGGGCGTGCCGGCCAGGGTCATCAGCGAGCACTGCCGCCGCGGCGGCCCCTGGCAGCGGCTGCTGCCCCGGGTCTACCTGCTGCAGAACGGCGGGCCCTCGCCCGAGCAGCGGATGTGGGCCGCCCTGCTGTACGCGGCGCAGAACGGCCGCGAGGGCGGCTGCGAGGACGGCGGGAGCGGCGGGGGCGGCGTCGACGGCCGGGCGGACGGGCGCGGGGCGGTCCGCCGGGAGCGCGCGGTGATCACCGGCGCCGCGGCGCTCGCGCTGTACGGCTTCGCCGCCGTCCCCCGGCTGCCCGCCGTCACCGGGGTGGAGGTGCTGGTGCCGCGCCAGCGCCGGCTGAAGGACGCCGGCGAGGTCCGGATCCGCCGCACCGCCCGGGAGTTGGTGGCGCGCTCGGTGCACGGCCTGGCCTGCGCGCCGGTGGCCCGGGCGGTCGCCGACGCGCTGCGCGAGTGGACCTCCGAGGAGGGCCCGGGCGGGCCGGTGCCGGTCCGGGAGGTGCTGGCCGAGGCCGTCCGCCGGCCCGAGCTGGGCTGTTCGGTGCGGGAGCTGACCGCCGAGCTGGCCGAGTCCGGCCTGGCCGCCGAGCCGCGGGTGCGGGCGGTGCTGGACGACCTGCTGGCCGCCGAGCGGGACGCGGTGCTGGACCGGGTCGGCGAGCTGGTGGACGAGTGGCTGCTGCCCGTCCCGCTGACCGCCCCGGAACTGCGGATGCGCGGCGGCACCTACATCGCCGTCCCGGACCTCTACTGGCCGGCGGCGGGCGTCGCGGTCGAGGTCGACTCGGAGCTGCGCTGCGTCAGCGAGGGCGAGGCGGCCTGGGTGCGCGGCGGCCAGCACCGGATGGAGTACCTCGGCATCCGGGTGGTGTACGTCTCCGGCCTCCGGCTGGCGGAGGACCCGGACGCGGTCGGCGCCGAACTGCGCGAGGCGTTCCGGCAGGGCGGCACCGACGTGGTCGAGCTGCTGATCACCGAGCAGTGAGCCGCGAGGCGGACGGAGGAGCGCGGCGCGGTCAGCCCCCGACGACCGGCGTGCCGACCAGCTCCACGCCGGCCGCCCGCAGCTCCTCCAGCGCGGCGGCGGTGGTCGGCGCGGCCACCCCGGCGGTCAGGTCGAGCAGCACCCGGGTGGTGAACCCGGCCCGGGCGGCGTCCAGCGCGGTGGCCTTGACGCAGTGGTCGGTGGCGAGGCCGACCACGTCCACCTCGGTCACCTGGCGCTCGCGCAGCCACTCGGCGGGCCCGCGGTCGTTCTCGTCCACGCCCTCGAAGCCGCTGTAGGCGGCCGCGTAGGCGCCCTTGTCGAAGACCGCCTCGATCGCGCCGGAGGTGACGGACGGGGCGAAGTTGGGGTGGAAGCCCACGCCCTCGGTGCCCGCGACGCAGTGCACCGGCCAGCTGTGCACGTAGTCGGGGGTCTCGGAGAAGTGGTCGCCCGGGTCGATGTGGTTGTCCCGGGTGGCGAGGATGTGCCGGTAGCCGGGGGCGGACTCGGCGATCAGGTCGGTGATCGCGGCGGCCACCTCGGCCCCGCCCGCGACGGCCAGGCTGCCGCCCTCGCAGAAGTCGTTCTGCACGTCGACGACGATCAGTGCCCGGTGCATGGCTCGCATTCCTCGGTCTGCTGGGTCCCGCGGCGGAATCGGGGGACGGGTGGAGTTCGGGGGGACGTGTGGAGGGGACGTGAGGGGAACTCTACGGTCGACTGTAGGGAGTGGCATCCGGAGGCGGAAGGCCCGGGGCGGGCCCGACCGGCCCGCGCCACCGGCCCGCGCCGCCGCCGGACGCCCGCCCGGCGCCGCCGTCAGGCACCGCCGTCACACCAGCAGTTCGGTCGACAGCACCGGATCGCCCTTGGAGAGCTGGGTGGCCGACAGCGGCAGCGCCGCCCTGGCCCGGACGTGCCGCTCGCGCGCCGCCTCCAGCGGCTCCCGGCCGACCACCTCGCCGGCTCGGACCAGCGGCACCTGGACCAGGTGCGGCGTCAGCTCCTCGGGGACCGGCCCGGTGCCGACCACCTCGGCCTCGGCGACGCCGTCCGCGTCCGGCCGGCGGGCCGCCCACTTGCGCCCGCCGGTGCTGGTCTTGCCGCCGGCCGCGCGCTTGGCGACCGGGATCAGCGGGCCATCCGGCTCGGCGGCCCGGGCGACCAGCTTGTAGACCATCGAGCAGGTCGGGTGGCCGCTGCCGGTGACCAGGCTGGTGCCGACGCCGTAGCCGTCCACCGGGGCGGCGGCGAGCGCGGCGATGGCGTACTCGTCGAGGTCGGAGGTGACGATGATCCGGGTGCCGGTGGCGCCCAGCTCGTCGAGCTGGCGGCGGACCCGGTGGGCGAGCAGGGTGAGGTCGCCGGAGTCGATCCGGACGGCGCCCAGCTCGGGGCCGGCCACCTCGACGGCGGTGCGCACGGCCTCGTGCAGGTCGAAGGTGTCGACCAGCAGGGTGGTGCCCTTGCCCATCGAGGCGATCTGCGCCCGGAAGGCGTCCCGCTCGCTGTCGTGGACCAGGGTGAAGGCGTGCGCGGCCGTCCCGGTGGTGGGGATGCCGTAGGTGAAGCCGGCCTCCAGGTCGGAGGTGGCGGCGAAGCCGGCCACGTACGCGGCCCGGGCGGCGGAGACCGCGGCCCGCTCGTGCGCGCGCCGGGCGCCCATCTCGATCACCGGCCGCCCGCCGGCCGCGGAGGTCATCCGGGACGCGGCGGCGGCGATCGCCGAGTCGTGGTTGAGGATCGAGAGGATCACCGTCTCCAGGATCACCGCCTCGGCGAAGCTGCCCTCGACGGTGAGCAGCGGCGAGCCGGGGAAGTAGACCTCGCCCTCCGGGTAGCCGTGGATGTCGCCGGTGAACCGGTAGTCGGCGAGGAAGCGCAGGGTGTCCTCGTCGACCACCCGCTGGTCGGTGAGCCAGTCGAGCTGGGCGGAGGTGAAGCGGAAGTTCTCGACCGCGTCCAGGACCCGGCCGGTGCCGGCCAGCACGCCGTAGCGGCGGCCGCCGGGCAGGCGGCGGGTGAACACCTCGAACACGGAGCGACGGTGCGCGGCCCCGCTGCGCAGGGCGGCCTGCAGCATGGTGAGCTCGTAGCGATCGGTGAGCAGCGCGGTCGAGCCGGCCGCGGGCACGGAAGTGGCGTCCATGCAGATGATGCTACTACCCCTTAGCGTCAAAGTGACGATTTCTGATCGGGGGCGATCGGCCGGCGGGTCGCGCCCGCCGGGGGCGGAATCGCCCGGAGGTCCCCCGGATGGCAGCATGGGGCTGAAGGGGCACGTGGCGGCCACCGGGGCGCCGTGTCGGCGCCGCCCGGCGGTCACGTGCGGAACGCGGAACAGAGCTGCAGGAGGAGACCCGACGGTGAGCGTCGCGCCCGTGGAGATCGAGCGCCCGGAGGTCGAAGGCCTGCCGGTGGTGGAGCCGGACACCCCTTGGGTCACCATCGTCCACAACGACCCGGTCAACCTGATGAGCTACGTCCAGTACGTCTTCCAGGCCTACTTCGGCTATCCGAAGGACAAGGCCCGGAAGCTGATGATGGAGGTGCACACCAAGGGGCGGACGGTGGTCTCCAGCGGCTCGCGCGAGGAGATGGAGCGCGACGTGCAGGCGATGCACGGCTACGGCCTCTGGGCCACGCTCCAGCACGACTGAGCCCGGCGGGCACCACCGGGGACGACGTGCCGACCGGCATGTCGGCGACAGACGACAGACGAAGACGGGCTGACCGATACCGATGGCTGGGTTGTTCGAGAGTGCCGGCGGCGGGAGCGCGGCGATCGCGCTGGACGAGCTGGAGGCCTCCATCCTGCGCACCCTGGAGGTGCAGATGCTGGAGCTGATCGGCCCCGGTCCGGGCGGGGACGGCGGCGACCCGCTGGCCGCCCTGTTCGCCGAGGGCCCGTCCGAGGCGCCCAGTGACCCGGCGCTCGCCCGGCTCTTCCCGGACGCCTACGGCGACCCGGAGCGGCCGTCCGACGAGGAGTCCCGGGAGGCCGCCGCCGAGTTCCGCCGCTACACCGAGCTGGACCTGCGCGCCCGCAAGCGGGATGACGCGCTGTTCGTGGTGCGGTCGCTGGACACGCTCGGCGGCGAGGGCGGCGTGCTGAAGCTGGACGGTGCCGAGTGCCCGCGCTGGCTGGGCGCGCTCAACGACCTGCGGCTGACCCTCGGGGTGCGGCTGGAGATCGCCGAGGAGGACGAGCAGGGCCTGTACGACCTGCCGGACGACGACGACCGCAAGCCGCTGGTGATGGCGTACCTGTGGCTCGGCGCCGTGCAGGAGTCGCTGCTGGAGGCGATCTCGGACTGAGCGGCTCTTCGGGCTGAGCGGCCCTTCGGGCTGGGCGGCTCGGACCGAGAGCCTGCCACAGCGGTACCGGCCCCGGCCGTCCGTCCGCATGCGGACGGACGGCCGGGGCTTTTCCGTGCAAAACGGGCGAAACCCTACCGGGACATGCTCAAATATCGCTCAGATGGAGACCGCTATCCGGATCGTGCGTGGTACGACTTCTCCCCACCCCCACGAGCCCCACCCCCGAAGTCCCACCCACGAGAACCCATCCAGGACGGTGCAGCATGGCCGAACAGTCCTACGACGAAGTCGTCGACGCGAAACCGGACGAGGAGGGCTACGAGCGGGGACTCGGGAGCCGCCAGATCCAGATGATCGCGATCGGCGGCGCGATCGGCACCGGACTCTTCCTGGGTGCGGGCACCGCGATCTCGAAGTCCGGCCCCAGCCTGATCCTGTCCTACGCGATCGCCGGCGTGGCGATCTTCGTGATCATGCGGGCGCTCGGCGAGCTGCTCACCTACCGCCCGGTCTCCGGCAGCTTCGCCGAGTACGCGCGGGAGTTCCTCGGCCCGTTCGCCGGCTACGTGACCGGCTGGACGTACTGGCTCTTCTGGGTTGTCACGGGCATGGCGGAAACCACCGCCGCGGCCGTCTACGTGAAGTTCTGGGCGCCCGACATCCCGCAGTGGCTCAGCGCGCTCACCTTCCTGGTCATCCTCTACGCGGCCAACCTGATCTCGGTGAAGCTCTTCGGCGAGATCGAGTTCTGGTTCTCCATGATCAAGGTCACCGCCATCATCGGCATGATCCTGATCGGCGTCGGCGTGCTCACCCTCGGCTTCAGCGACGCCGGCGACACCGCCTCGATCACCCACCTCTGGCAGGACGGCGGCTTCTTCCCCAAGGGCATCGGCGCCACCGTGATGACCCTGCAGATCGTCATGTTCGCCTACCTCGGCGTCGAGCTCGTCGGCGTCACCGCCGGTGAGAGCGAGGACCCGCAGAAGACCCTGCCGCGCGCCATCAACACGCTGCCCTGGCGCATCGCGCTGTTCTACATCGGCGCCCTGGTGGTCATCCTCTCGCTGGTCCCGTGGACCGAGTTCCAGCCCGGCGTCAGCCCGTTCGTCGCCGCCTTCGGCAAGATCGGCATCCCCGCCGCGGCCGGCATCATCAACTTCGTGGTGCTCACCGCCGCGCTCTCCTCCTGCAACTCCGGCATGTACTCCACCGGCCGGATGCTGCGCGACCTCGCGCTGCGCGGCCAGGCCCCCGGCCGGCTCACCAAGCTCAACTCCCGCCGCACCCCGGCCGTCGCGATCACCCTCTCCAGCCTGCTGATGGGCGCCGGCGTGGTGCTCAACTACCTCGTCCCGGCCCGGGCGTTCGAGTACATCACCTCGGTCGCCACCGTCTGCGGCCTGTGGACCTGGGCGATGATCCTGATCTGCCAGATCCGCTACCGCAAGGCCTGGAAGGCCGGCCACCTGCCGCCGCCCACCTTCAAGGCCCCCGGCGGCGCCTGGCCCAGCTGGGCGGCGCTCGCCTTCCTCGTCCTGGTCGTCGTGCTGATCGGCCTGGACGAGGACAACCGGATCTCGCTGTTCGTCTTCCCGGCCTGGGCGGTCGCCCTGGTGATCGGCTACCAGGTGCTCAAGCGCCGCAGCCCGGAGGCCGTCCACGCGGTCGCCCACGACCACCTGCACGCCACCGCCGGGACCGCCGGCGACACCGCCCGCGACACCGGCGACAAGGCCAACTGAGGCCCGCCGACCGGTCCTCGGACGCCCCGGCGGGCCACCGCCGGGGCGTGGTTATCCTGGCCGCATGCTGACCATCACCCGAGAACTGCGCGACGCGATCGTCGCCCACGCCCGCGCCGACCACCCGGACGAGGCCTGCGGCGTGGTCGCCGGGCCGGAGGGCAGCGGCCGGCCCGAGCGGTTCATCCCGATGCTCAACGCGGCCCGCTCGCCCACGTTCTACGAGTTCGACTCGGGCGACCTGCTCAAGCTCTACCGCGAGATGGACGACCGGGACGAGGAGCCCGTGATCGTCTACCACTCGCACACCGCCACCGAGGCCTACCCGTCGCGCACCGACGTGACCTACGCCTCCGAGCCGAACGCCCACTACGTGCTGGTCTCCACCGCCGAGGGCAACGGCCCCGAGGACCCCTACCAGTTCCGCTCGTTCCGCATCGTGGACGGCGCGATCACGGAGGAAGACGTCCAGGTCGTCGAGGCCCACCCGGCCTGACCCGCACCCACCTGGGCGAGGCCCGCCGACCGTCCGCGAGTGGTCGGCGGGCCTTTGCCGTTCCGGCGCCGTCTCAGCATCGGGAACGAGAACATCCGGATCCCGAGACGGGCATGGAGGAGCGGGCCCGGGAATCTATACGATGAGCCCATGCGTTCCGTCGATGTGAGCACCCAGGCCCCGGGCACCCGCCTCGTGGCGCGCCTGCACATCGACCTGTGCCGGCTCGCCAGTGCGATCTGTCCCGGCACGCCGGCGCGCTCGCGCTGAGCCGCCCGCCCCGGCCCGCCGCAGGCTCCACGCCCCGGGCCCACCACGCCCTGCCGCGCCCGCAGCGGCCCACCCACCTCACGACTCGCACAGGAGCGCACCCATGGCCATCGAGGTCCGCATCCCGACCATCCTCCGCACCTACACCGACGGCGCCAAGGCCGTCGAGGGCACCGGCAGCAACCTCGGGGAACTCTTCCACGACCTCGACGCCCGCCACCCGGGCATCGCCGCCCGCCTGCTCGACGGCGGCGAGCTGCGCCGCTTCGTCAACGTCTACCTGAACGACGAGGACGTGCGCTTCCTGGAGGGCATCTCCACCGCGCTCGCCGACGGCGACAACGTCACCATCCTGCCCGCCGTGGCCGGCGGCGCCCGCTGACCACCGCCCGCCCCGCCCCGCCGCGACCACCGGGCGGGGCCGGGCGGGCCGCCCGTCCCGACCCTCACCGCCGTCGCCGGAGGCCCCCTTGCGTTACGACAGTCCGCTCGAAGCCGTCGGCAACACCCCGCTGGTCCGCCTGCCCCGGCTCTCCGCCGCGGTGCCCGGCAACACCGAGGGCCTGGTCACGCTCTGGGCCAAGCTGGAGGACCGCAACCCCACCGGCTCCATCAAGGACCGCCCGGCGCTGCACATGATCGAGCGCGCCGAGGCCGACGGCCGGCTCACCCCCGGCTGCACCGTCCTCGAACCCACCAGCGGCAACACCGGCATCTCGCTCGCCATGGCGGCCAAGCTCAAGGGCTACCGGATGGTCTGCGTGATGCCCGAGAACACCAGCGAGGAGCGCCGCGAGCTGCTCCGCATGTGGGGCGCCGAGATCATCCCCTCGCCGGCCGCCGGCGGCTCCAACACCGCCGTCCGGATCGCCAAGGAGATCGCCGCCGAGCACCCCGACTGGGTGATGCTCTACCAGTACGGCAACCCCGACAACGCCGGCGCCCACTACGCCACCACCGGCCCGGAGATCCTCGCCGACCTGCCCGACGTCACCCACTTCGTGGCCGGCCTGGGCACCACCGGCACCCTGATGGGCGTCGGCCGCTTCCTGCGCGAGAAGGTCCCCGGCGTGCGGATCGTCGCCGCCGAGCCGCGCTACGACGACCTGGTCTACGGCCTGCGCAACCTCGACGAGGGCTTCGTCCCGGAGCTCTACGACGCCGAGGTGCTCACCACCCGCTTCTCGGTCGGCTCCGCCGACGCCGTCCGGCGCACCCGCGAGCTCCTCCAGCAGGAGGGCATCTTCGCCGGCGTCTCCACCGGCGCGATCCTGCACGCGGCGATCGGCGTCGGCCGCAAGGCCGCCACGGCCGGCGAGCGCGCCGACATCGTCTTCGTGGTCGCCGACGGTGGCTGGAAGTACCTCTCCACCGGCATCTACACCGCCGAGTCCACCGAGGCCGCGGTCGAGGCGCTGCAGGGCCAGCTCTGGGCCTGAGGCCGGAACCGGGGGCCTGAAACCCCCGAGCCCCCGATCGTGACGATCGGGGATTTGTCCGTGCCGCGCTCCCGGTTCGTCACGGTCCGACCACGGTGTCCGTTCCGCGCTCAAGGTTGCGCCCGGGCGCGGAAAGGCTGCTCACGAACGTCCCCCCAGGCACCACCGGAGGTGACCCGTGAGCCGCAGCCCCGACCTGTGGTCGTACAGCGAGATCGCCCGGCACATCAACGTCCAGCCGGAGACCGTCCGCAACTACCGGCGGCACGGCCTGCTGCCCGAACCCGACGTGATCGACGGCAGCGGGCACCCGCGCTGGTACCCCGACACCATCCGCGCCTGGGCCCGCCGGCGCCCCGGCCACCGCTGAAGCCCGCTTCGCCCCGTCTCCCGGCGTTCTGGTGATTCCAGCCACAGCACGGCACGGAGACGGGGGCAAAGTGCCCCTCCGCCCTTACCCTCGACACACGCGAAGGGCAGCGCCACCGGCCGGTACACCCGGCCCGCACTGCCATGACCAGCGGCAGCCAGGACGTGTCGGGGCGGAGGGGCTCGGATGAAACTGACCGTGGTGGGGTGCTCGGGGAGCTTCCCGTCCGCCGACTCGCCGTGCTCCAGCTACCTGGTGGAGGCCGACGGCTACCGGGTCGTGCTCGACCTCGGCAACGGCGCGCTCGGCGCCCTGCAGAAGTACACCTCGATCTACGAGGTCGACGCCGTCCTGCTCAGCCACCTGCACGCCGACCACTGCGTCGACCTGTGCGCCTACTGGGTGGCCCGCAACTACCGCGCCGAGGGGTGCCCCGACCCGATGCCGGTCTACGGCCCGGCCGGCACCGCCGAGCGGATGGCGCGCGCCTACGACATGCCGGAGAACCCGGGGATGAAGGAGGTGTTCGAGTTCCGCACCCTCACCCCCGGGCGCTTCGAGCTCGGGCCGTTCCGGGTCGAGGTCGCCCAGGTCAACCACCCGGTCGACGCCTTCGCCTTCCGGCTCGAACACGCCGGCCGCAGCCTGGTCTACTCCGGCGACACCGGCGAGAGCGCGGAGCTCGTCGAACTCGCCCGGGACGCCGACCTCTTCCTGTGCGAGGCCGCCTACCTGGACGGGCGCGACACCTACCGGGCCGTCCACCTGAACGGCCGGGAGGCCGGCGAGCACGCCACCGCCGCCCGCGCCCGCCGGCTGGTCCTCACCCACATCCCGCCGTGGACCGACGCCGAGCTCAACCGGCGGGACGCGGCCGCCGCCTACCCCGGGCCGGTCGACGTCGCCCGGGCCGGCGCGGTGTACGAGCTCTGAGCCGTCCGGCGGGAGTCAGCGGCGGCCGGGGAGCGGCAGGCCGAGGTGCTCGCGCAGCGTCGTGCCGGTGTACTCGGTGCGGAACACCCCGCGCTCCTGGAGCAGCGGCACCACCTTGTCGACGAACTCGTCCAGCCCGCCCGGGGTGAGGTGCGGGACGAGGATGAAGCCGTCCGCCGCGTCGCTCTGCACATGGCGGTCGAGCTGCTCGGCGACCGAGCGGGGGGTGCCGATGAAGGACTGCCGGCCGGTCAGCTCGATCACCAGTTCGCGGCTGCTGAGCCCCTTCTCCGCGGCCACCGCGCGCCACTTGGCGGCGGTCTCGTGCGGGTCGCCGAGGATGGTGCGGCCCTGGATCAGGCCGGAGTCGCGGACCGGGTCGGCGGCCGGCAGCGGGCCGTCCACGTCGTGGTCGGACAGGTCGACGCCCCAGACCTGCTCCAGGTAGTGGATCGCGTTGGCCGGGCTGACCTGGGCGCGGCGGATCGCGGTGGCCCGTTCGGCGGCCTCCTCCTCGGTGTCGCCCAGCACGTAGGTGACCCCGGGCATGATCTTCAGCTCGTCCGGCTTGCGCCCGTACGCGGCCAGCCGGCCCTTGACGTCGGCGTGGAAGGCCTGGCCGGCGGCCAGCGTGGAGTGCCGGCTGAACACGATGTCGGCGGTGGCGGCGGCGAACTCCCGGCCGTCGGAGGAGTCGCCGGCCTGGATCACCACCGGGTGGCCCTGCGGCGGGCGGGGGAGCGAGAGGGTGCCCTCGACGTCGAACTGCGGCCCCCGGTGGCGGACCGTGCCGGTGCCCGCGGCGTCCCAGAACTCCCGGGCGAGCTGGACGGTCTCGGCGGCCCGGGTGTAGCGGTCGGCGCGGTCGAGGTAGCCGCCGCGGCGGAAGTTCTCGCCGGTGAAGGCGTCGGAGGAGGTGACCACGTTCCAGGCGGCGCGGCCGCCGGAGAGGTGGTCCAGCGAGGCGAACCGGCGGGCCAGCTCGTACGGCTCGTTGAAGGTGGCGTTGACGGTGGCGGCCAGGCCGAGGCGGCTGGTGACGGCGGCGAGCGCGTTCAGCACGGTGATCGACTCGGGGCGGCCGACCACGTCCAGGTCGTGGATCCGGCCGTTCACCTCGCGCAGCCGCAGGCCCTCGGCGAGGAAGAAGAAGTCGAACAGGCCGCGTTCGGCGGTCTCGGCGAGGTGGCGGAAGGAGTCGAAGGCGATCTGGCTGCCGGAGGCCGGGTCGGCCCACACGGTGGTGTTGTTGACGCCGGGGAAGTGCGCGGCGAGGTGGATCTGCTTGAGCGGGCGGTCCGTCATCGGGTCACCTCGGCGGGGGCGGTGCGGGCGGGGGCGGGGACGGCGGCGGAGACGGTGCCGGGTGCGGCGGGGGCTGTGGCAGGGGCGGTGGCGGGTACGGCGGTGGCGGCGGCGTACCGGCTGTCGGGGCGGGCCAGGCCGAGGTGCTCGCGCAGGGTGCGGCCGGTGTACCCGGCACGGAACAGGCCGCGCTCGCGCAGGGCGGGGACCACCCGGTCGGCGAGGACGGCGAGGTCGCGGGCCGGTTCGGCGGGCACCAGGTGGAAGCCGTCCACCCCGCCGCCGCCCTCGGTGATCTCGGCGAGCAGCGCGGAGACCGCCGCGTCGGTGTCGAGCGCGGCCGGGATCCGGGCCAGGATCCGCAGCGACTCGCCGCCGTGCAGCCGCAGTTCGGTGGCGGCGGTGAGCCGGGTGGCCCGGTCGGGGGCGTCGAGCAGGACGACGTCGGCGTAGCGGATCGCGGTGGTCGCCCGGGCGCGGCCGCCGGCGGTGGCGTCCGGGGCGAGGTCGGCGGCGGTGACGGTGACCGCGACCACCGGGCGGCCCTGCGGCGGGCGCGGGGTGATGGAGGGGCCGCGGACCGAGAAGTGCGGGCCCTCGAAGTCGATGTAGTGGAGCTTGGCGCGGTCGACGAACCGGCCGGTGGCGGCGTCGCGGATCTCCGCGTCGTCCTCCCAGCTGTCCCAGAGCCGGGTGGCGACCTCGGCGGCGTCCGCGGCCTCGGCCCAGAGCTCGTCGGCGGGGGCGGCGGCCTTGCGGCCGAAGGCCCTGGCCTCGGCCTCGGTGTCGGAGACGCCGACCAGCCAGCCGGCCCGGCCCTCGCTGGCCCAGTCCAGGGTGTTGACCGAGATCGAGGTGTGGAACGGCTCGGTGTGGGTGGTGGTGACGGTCGGCACCAGGCCGAGCCCGCGGGTGACCGGCGCGAGCCGGGCGAAGGTGGCGAGCGCGTCGAGCCGGAGCGGCTCGGGGGTGTAGGAGTCGTCGAGGGTGACGAAGTCGAGCGCGGCCCGTTCGGCGTGCCGGGCGAGCGCGGTGAAGTGGGCGGCGTCGACCTGGCCGGGGCTGTCGAGGGCGGCGGAAAGATGCAGCTGGCGGGGCATGTGTGGCCTTGGCTTTCCTCGTACGGGAGCGGTGCGTGCCCGGCGGCGCGGCCGTACCGGCACGCGGACGCGGGGGCACGCGGACGTGGGTGCGCGACGGCGGCCCGGGTCGCGGGCGGGCGGTCACGGGGTGACGGGGAGGAGGGCCGGGCGCGGCGGGACGTCAGCCGGGCGGCGGCGGGGGGAACGCGCGGGTCAGGCGCAACACGCCGCGGACCACACGCGACCGAAGTCGATGTGGCTGCGGGTGACCAGCATGCGGGCGGCGTTCACCAGCCCAGTTGACCAGCGGCCTCGCTGGTTCGTCAACCACCGTCTCACCGGGCGGTCGCCGGTGCGAGACGCGCGAACGGCCCCGCCCCGCCACCCGGGGGAGCGGGTGGCGGGGCGGGGCCGTGAGCGGCGTCGGGTGGTTCTCGGCGTCAGGCCTTGGTGACGTCCTCGATCTCGTCCTCGTCCTCACGACCGGGGGTCTTGAGGTCGAACTTCACGATCGCGAAGCGGAAGAGGAAGTAGTACAGGGCGGCGAACGCCAGGCCGATCGGGATGATCATCCACGGGTCGGTGGCCTTGTTCCAGGCGAGCAGGTAGTCGATCAGACCGCCGGAGAAGGTGAAGCCGTCGTGCACGCCGAGGCCCCAGGTGACGGCCATCGAGACGGCGGTCAGGACGGCGTGGATGACGTACAGGGCCGGGGCGATGAAGACGAAGGCGAACTCGATCGGCTCGGTGACACCGGTGACGAAGGAGGTCAGCGCCAGCGACAGCATCATGCCGGTGACGGCCTTGCGGCGGTGCGGCTTGGCGGTGTGGGCGATGGCGAAGGCGGCGGCCGGCAGCGCGAACATCATGATCGGGAAGAAGCCCGACATGAACTGTCCGGCGGTCGGGTCGCCGGCGAAGAAGCGGGTCAGGTCGCCGTGCACGACGGTGCCGTCGGGCTTGGTGAAGTCACCGGTCTGGAACCAGGCGAAGGAGTTCACGAACTGGTGCATGCCGACCGGCAGCAGACCGCGGTTGACCAGGCCGAACGCACCCGCGCCGAGCGCGCCAGCGCCGATCAGGGAGTCGTTCAGGCTCTTGATGCCGTCGCCGATCGGGCCCCAGGTCAGGGCGAAGATCACACCGACGGCGGTGCCGACGAAGGCCATCAGGATCGGCACCAGGCGGCGGCCGTTGAAGAAGCCGAGCCAGTCGACCAGCTTGGTGCGGTGGTACTTCTGCCACAGGATCGCGCTGAGCAGGCCGATCACGATGCCGCCGAGCACGCCCGGGTTCTGGTAGGTCGGCGCGACCCACTTGCCGTCGGCGATGTGGCCCTCGGTGATCGGGAACGCGGTCAGCACGTTCTTGTAGACCAGGAAGCCGACCAGGGCGGCGAGGGCGGTCGAGCCGTCGGCCTTCTTGGCGAAGCCGATCGCGATGCCCACCGCGAACAGCAGCGGCAGGTTGGCGAAGACGCCGTCACCGGCGGTGGCGAAGACCGAGGCGACCTTGTTCCAGCCGAGGCCGTCCTTGCCGAACACATCGTCCTGGCCGAGACGCAGCAGCAGACCGGCGGCCGGGAGAACGGCGATGGGCAGCTGGAGGCTGCGGCCGATCTTCTGCAGACCCTGGAGCAGGCTCTGGCCGAACTTCTTGGTGGGGCTGGGCGTGGCCGGAGCCGTGGCGGGCGCCGGTGCCTGCGCAGACTGACTCATGGGGGTGGATTCCTAACGGCAAGGGCGGGTCGGTCGGGGGGAGGGGCACAGGGGGGCCGAACCGCGAACTGGTCTACACCACACGTGGTGTAGACCAGTTTTGTAGCACGGGCGGAGGGGGCGGGGAACCCTCGAAAGCGGTGCTGCTGGGAAGCGCTATGAAATCGAAACCTACTTGCGGATCGACGATCATGATTACCCGCCGTGATGGGGATTTTGGCTAATTGCGCAACAAAAGGCGGGCGGTCCGACGGGCGTTCTGACGAGGGCCGCCGGGCATGCCGAAGGCCCCTGGACCGGCGGTCCGGGGGCCTATTCGGATTCTCGCGGTGACGCTCGGTTTATGCCTTGGTGACGTCCTCGACCTCGCTCTCGTCCTCACGCCCGGGCGTTTTCAGGTCGAATTTCACGATGATGAAGCGGAACAGTGCGTAGTACACGACCGCGAAGCAGAGTCCGATGACGATGATCAGCCACGGTTTGGTGGCCAGGCTCCAGTTGATCACGTAGTCGATCAGGCCGGCCGAGAAGCTGAAGCCGTCGTGCACCCCGAGCGCCCAGGTGATCGCCATCGACGCGCCCGTCAGCAGCGCGTGCACCCCGTACAGCGCCGGGGCGATGTAGGCGAAGGAGTACTCGATCGGCTCGGTGACACCGGTCACGAAGGAGGTCAGGCCGACCGAGAGCATCAGGCCGTAGATCTCCTTGCGCCGGTGCGGTTTCGCCGCGTGCGCGATCGCCAGCGCGGCGGCCGGCAGCGCGAACATCATGATCGGGAAGAAGCCGGACTGGAACTGGCCGGCCGTCGGGTCGCCCGCCAGGAAGCGCGGGATGTCGCCGTGCACGATGCTGCCGTCCGCCTTGGTGTACTCCCCGAACTGGAACCAGACGAAGGTGTTCAGCAGCTGGTGCATGCCGATCAGCAGCAGCGCCCGGTTGAAGAGGCCGAACAGGCCCGCGCCGCCCGCGTCCAGGTCGGCGAGGTTCTGGCTGAAGTCGTTCAGGGCGCGGCCGATCGGCGGCCACACCCAGAGCGCCAGGCACGCGGTGACCAGGCCGACCAGCGCGGTGATCATCGGCACCAGGCGGCGGCCGTTGAAGAAGCCCAGCCAGTCGACCAGCTTGGTGCGGTGGAAGCGCACCCAGAGCCAGGCCGACATCAGACCGATCAGGATGCCGCCCAGCACCCCCGGGTTCTGGTACGTCGCGGCCGCCGCCTTGGCCGAGCTGTAGTCCACGCACTGGTCGCTGACCAGGACCGTCGGCGGCTTGCAGTGCTCGGGGAAGGCGTGCAGCACCTTGTAGTAGACGAGGAAGCCGACCACCGCGGCCAGCGCCGTCGAGCCGTCCGCCTTCTTCGCCATGCCGATCGCCACGCCGATGCAGAACAGCATCGGCAGGCCGAGCGAGGAGTCCAGCAGCGCGCCGCCGGCCGCCGCGAAGACCTTGGCGACGTCGTTCCAGCCGGCGCCGTCCTTGCCGAAGACGTCGTCCTGGCCGAGCCGATTGAGGATGCCGGCCGCCGGGAGCACCGCCACCGGCAGCTGGAGCGAGCGACCCATCTTCTGGAGGCCGCCGTAGAAGGTGTGCCACCACGTCGTCTGCGGGGCTGTGGCGCCTGCCGAACTCATCTGTCGCCCTCCGGGAGCAGTTGCCGGCCGGTGGTCCCCGGCGGGAAACTCGGGCGGGGGTCGCCGTGCCGTACCCGGGAACACCCGGGGCGCTTCCTGCGTTCATCGGAGTACACATATATTGGTGTAGACCACTTTGGGACACAGGCCGCGCGCCGGGAGACGAGCCCCGCTGCTCGTCATCCTCGGGCGCCGACCCGGGGCGTGCGCGCCGGGATGGGCCAAAAGTGGACTAACGTGGCATATCGGTCCGGCTCGGGCCATGCTGGTCGCGCTGCCCGGCAGCACGGCACGGCACCCCGCCAGGCGTTGACCTGGCGTCAGTACCGACCGCGACCGAGGTCACAGCGCAGGACGGCACCCGGCAGAGCAGCCGACGGGCCGAGACAGAGGGAGAAAGCAATGGCCAGCAAGGCTGAGAAGATCGTCGCCGGTCTCGGCGGCATCGAGAACATCGAAGAGGTCGAGGGCTGCATCACCCGCCTGCGCACCGAGGTCAAGGACGCCTCCCTCGTCGACGAGGCCGCGCTGAAGGCCGCCGGCGCCCACGGCGTCGTCAAGATGGGCACCGCGATCCAGGTCGTCATCGGCACCGACGCCGACCCGATCGCCGCCGACATCGAGGACATGATGTGAGCTGAGCCCACCAGGCTCACCACGCCCGGCCCGCCGACCCCACCGGTCGGCGGGCCGTCGCGCGTCCGGGCACGGACCCGGAGCGGGTCGGGGCGTACCCGGAGCACCCACCGGAAGCGGCTACGCTCGGTGCCTATGTCACGCATCGACGGCCGCACCCCCGACCAGCTCCGCCCCGTCACCATCGAACGGGGCTGGAGCAAGCACGCCGAAGGCTCCGTCCTCATCTCCTACGGCGACACCAAGGTGCTGTGCACCGCCAGCGTCACCGAGGGCGTCCCGCGCTGGCGCAAGGGCAGCGGCGAGGGCTGGGTCACCGCCGAGTACTCCATGCTCCCGCGCGCCACCAACACCCGCGGCGACCGCGAGTCCGTCAAGGGCCGGCTCGGCGGGCGCACCCACGAGATCAGCCGGCTCATCGGCCGCTCGCTGCGCGCCGTCGTCGACCACCGCGCGCTCGCCGAGAACACCATCGTCCTGGACTGCGACGTCCTCCAGGCCGACGGCGGCACCCGCACCGCCGCGATCACCGGTGCCTACATCGCCCTCGTCGACGCCGTCTCCTGGGCCCGCGACCGCAAGCTGCTGCGCGCCAAGGGCAAGCCGATCACCGGCGGCGTCAGCGCCGTCAGCGTCGGCATCATCGACGGCGTCCCGATGCTCGACCTCCGCTACGAGGAGGACGTCCGCGCCGAGACCGACATGAACATCGTCTGCACCTCCGACGGCCGCTTCGTCGAGGTCCAGGGCACCGCCGAGGGCGCCCCCTTCGACCGCGCGCTGCTCGACCGGCTGCTCGACCTCGGCACCCTCGGCTGCGCCGAGCTCGACGAGATCCAGCGCAAGGCCCTCGGCGAGCTCGAAGGCTGATATTGCCCTTTCGGGACACGGTTCCGTTCCGGTTTCCGAAAACCCCCGGGCTCCGGCCCCGGTCGCTGTACACGCCGGGTCCGGAGCCCGTACGGTTCCCGCAGCACCCCGTTGCGGGAACCGCGCACCCCTCAGCGCGCGTCCTCCCCTTCCGGATACCCGCGCACCCAGGAGGACCGGATGCCCCAGAGTCTCGCCCGCCCCACGATGCTCGCCGTGGCCGGCCTGATCGCCATCCTCCCGCTCAGCGCGGTCAGTTGCTCCGCCGCCCAGAAGGCGCTCGACTGCGGCAACACCGCGGTCAAGATCACCGGGGACATCAACGAGGTCAGCAACGCCTACAGCAACGCGAGCAACGACGCGGCCGCCGCCGGGCAGGCGCTGCAGAAGCTCAAGAACGACCTCGACCAGCTGGGCAAGAACTCCAAGGACACCGACGTCGCCAAGGCCATCACCGACCTCAGCACCCAGGTCGACAAGGTCCAGGCGGCCGTCAACAACAAGCAGGTCCCGGACTTCAAGCCGCTCGGCGACGCCGCCTCGAACCTCACCAAGGTCTGCACCGGCTGACGCCCGGTTAGGGTGCCCCGGTCTAGGGTGGCTGCATGACCACCCGACTCATCCTCGCCACCCGCAACCAGCACAAGGTCGCCGAGCTGCGCGAGATCCTCGGCGACGCCGGCCTGGACGTCGAACTGGTCGGCGCCGACGCCTACCCCGAGATCCCCGACGTCCCCGAGACCGGCGTCACCTTCGCCGAGAACGCGCTGCTCAAGGCGCACGCCCTGGCGAAGGCCACCGGCCTGCCCGCGGTCGCCGACGACTCCGGCCTCTGCGTCGACGTCCTGAACGGCGCCCCCGGCATCTTCTCCGCCCGCTGGTCCGGCAAGCACGGCGACGACCGCGCCAACCTGGACCTGCTGCTGGCCCAGCTCTCCGACATCGACGCGGCCCACCGCGGCGCCCACTTCTTCTGCGCCGCCGCCCTCGCCCTCCCCGACGGCACCGAGCGCGTCGTCGAGGGCCGCCTCCTCGGCACCCTCCGCACCACCCCCTCCGGCGACGGCGGCTTCGGCTACGACCCGATCCTCCAGCCCCTCGGCGAGTCCCGCACCTGCGCCGAACTCACCCCCGCCGAGAAGAACGCCATCAGCCACCGCGGCCAGGCCTTCCGCGGCCTCGCCCCGGTGGTCCGGGAGCTGCTGAGCTGACCCCGGCTCGAAACGACAACGACCCCCTGCCTTCGAATCGAAGGCAGGGGGTCGGTCTGCTTGGTACGCCCGGTGGGACTCGAACCCACGACAATACGGACCTAAACCGTACCTCTCTAGCCAGCTGGAGTACGGGCGCACGTCGAACTCAGCCTACCGGTTGTCGTCGGCTTCATGGGTGGGTTTGCGATTCCGGCGGCAGTAGGTGTCCGTGACGGCATGGCAGTTCGGGCAGAGCAGGCGGAGGTTCTCGCGCCGGTTGTCGAGCCAGTCGCCGTTCGTGTGGTCGACCTCCAGCGTCATCGGACGGCCGCGCCAGACCGGCGGGGTGCCGCAGCCGGAGCAGGCGTCCGGTCGGCCGATGTGGACGAGCATGGCCCGGAGGCGGTCGCCGGGGATCCG
Organism: Kitasatospora sp. NPDC093806; assembly: GCF_040683335.1. Classification (NCBI taxonomy): domain Bacteria; kingdom Bacillati; phylum Actinomycetota; class Actinomycetes; order Kitasatosporales; family Streptomycetaceae; genus Kitasatospora; species Kitasatospora sp. NPDC093806. Next base: position 150,552 of record NZ_JBFBDO010000002.1, on the reverse strand, counting down.
GTGGCTTCCGGGCGGCAGCTTCACCAGGAGGACGTCCGGGTGGATCCGGGGTCCCGGTTTCGCTCCCCGGTTGTGCGCCTGTCCGGTGAAATGGCCGGTGTCCAGGCCGTGTCGGGCGATGGCGTCCTTGACCAGCTTCCGGGTCCCGCCGCCGTCGATGAGCCCGAGGGCGCGGATGACGCCCGCGATGCTGGTCTGCTCGCGAACGGCGGCGATGACCTGCTCCGCCGGTAGCTCCTTGGTGAAGTGCGAGGTGTCGATGCCGAACTCGGCCAGTCGGCGCTTCAGGTAGGAGTACGCACTGTCGTAGGGCACGATGCCCAGTTCGCGGAGCACTTGCCCGACGGACGTGCTCCGCACGGCGGCCTCGGCCAGCTCCTCCCGGCTGTAGGTCCGGCGTTCGTAGGCCGGCCTGCCGCCGGTGAAGTGCGAGGTGTCGATTCCGTAGTGGCGCAGCCGCTTGCTCAGGTAGCTGTGTGTGCCACCCGCCATCGGCACGCCGAGCCTCCGCATCATGTCGTTGATGCTGATCGATTCCGCCGCGGTCGCCGCCAACAGTTCACGGGTGTACTTGACCGGCATGGTTGTTTCCCCTTCGGGCCTGTGTGTGCGCCCGTCCCCCGTGTGTGCGAACGAGCGTGGGCCGGATGGGTTGCGGGGTCACCACCAGTACGTCGGGTAGCGGCGGGTGTGGAGGCGGGCGGAGAGGAGGCCGGTGAGGGTGAGGAGGGTGGCGGCGAGGGTGAGGAGGGGGAGGAAGGGGAGTGGGGCGGGGGCGGTGAGGGCGACGATGACGGCGGTCGCGGCGGCGGGGGAGTGCGGGGTGCGGGCGAGGGTCATGACGCCGAGGGCGAGGCCGCCGGCGACGGCGGCGGACCAGTAACCGGGGGTGGCGACGGCGAGGACGGCGTAGCCGGTGAGGGCGGAGAGGAGTTGGCCGCCGATGACGCTGCGGGGCTGGGCGAGCGGGAGGTCGGGGGCGCCGGCGATGAGGGCCATCGAGGCGGCGAGGGGTGGGATGAGCAGGGGTTGATGGAGGAGGGCGCCGAGCGCGGCGAGCAGGAGCAGGGCGGCGACGGCGGTGGCGGTGGAGGCGAGGAGGGTGCCGGTGGCGGGGCGGGCGGGGGCGTGGCTGGGGAGCGGCATGTCGGGAGTCCTAACGGTAATGAGTAGTCGGTAGCGTTAGTTTGCGGGGCTTGGCTAGCGGATGGCAAGTCGCGTTACCGTTAGGTATGGGTATGGGCGGAGAAGTCGAAGAGATGCCGGTGGACGGCGAGCACCTGGCGCTGGACCTGGTGAACACCACGTTCATCCGGGGCGGTTTGCGCGGGCACCTGGTGGACGTGCTGGTGGAGCCGGCCGGGCTGGCCGTCTGGGTGGAGCGGCACGCGGAGGCGCTGGACCTGGCGAGCGTTCCGGCCGGGGAGCTGGGGGCGGCCGAGCTGGCGGCGTTCCGGGAGCTGCGGCGGGCGCTGCGCGGGGTGCTGGGCGCGGTGGTGGCGGGCGGGCCGGCGGCGGAGGCGGACGTGGCGGTGGTGAACGCGGCGGTGCGGGCGGCGCCGGGGTGGGCGGAGCTGCCGCCGGGGGCGGTGGGGCGGGCGGTGTCGCGGAGTCTGGCGGGGGAGCGGGGGGCGGTGCTGTCGGCGCGGGTGGCGCGGGCGGCGGTGGAGCTGCTGACGGGCGAGCGGCGCGGGTCGGTGAAGGCGTGTCCGGCGCCCGGCTGCATCCTCTTCTTCCTGCAGCAGCACGCGCGGCGGGCCTGGTGCTCGACCTCGTGCGGGACGCGGGTGCGGGTGGCCCGGCACAGTCGCCGGCAAGCCGAGGGCTGACCGTCGACAATCGGCCGTTCGACCGGTGATGTTGGGGAATTGATTACCAATTGGTACAGACCTATTGACCTATGTGGTTCAGACCACATAGCTTCAGCGCCAATCCGCTTTCCCCCACTGTGCGTGCTCCCCCACAGGCACGCGCCGACACTCTGCCCGGAGGACCGAGTGTTGATCCGTTCCTCGGCGGATCGGCGTCCCACCGCCGCTCCCCGTTCCACGAGCCCGGCGGCCCGCGCCGGCCTGGCCTCGCTGGCCGCCGCCGGCCTGGCCGGCCTGCTGGTGGCCACGCTGGGCGCGGCGCCCTCCCAGGCGTCCGCCACCGTCGACAACGCCAGCTGTCGTCCCGACGGCCTCTACGCCACCCCCGGCGTCGACGTCCCGTACTGCAGCGTCTACGACACCAGTGGCCGCGAGAAGATGGGCGCCGACCACCAGCGCCGCATCATCGGCTACTTCACCGGCTGGCGCACCGGCAAGGACGGCACCCCGCCGTACCTGGTCAGCGACATCCCGTGGGACAAGGTCACCCACCTCAACTACGCCTTCGGTCACGTCGGTTCCGACAACAAGCTCTCGGTCGGCACCGACAACGACAAGAACGAGGCCACCGGGATCTCCTTCCCGGGCGTGCCCGGCGCCGAGCTGGACCCGTCGCTGCCCTACAAGGGCCACTTCAACCTGCTGACCAAGTACAAGAAGCAGTACCCGAACGTCAAGACCATGATCTCGGTGGGCGGTTGGACCGAGACCGGCGGGTACTTCGGGGACGACGGCAAGCGGGTCAACTCCGGCGGCTTCTACTCGATGACCGTCAACCCGGACGGCAGCGTCAACCAGGCGGGCATCGACGCCTTCGCCAACTCGTCCGTGGACTTCATCAAGAAGTACGGCTTCAACGGCGTCGACATCGACTACGAGTACCCGACCTCGATGAAGGACGCGGGCAACCCGCTGGACTGGCAGCTCGCCAACAGCAAGCGCGGTTCGCTGGCCAAGGGCTACGCCGCGCTGATGAAGACGCTCCGCGAGAAGCTGGACCGGGCCGGCGCCGCCGACGGCAAGCACTACCTGCTCTCGGTCGCGGCCCCGTCGTCCGGCTACCTGCTGCGCGGCATGGAGACCTTCCAGGTGGCGCAGTACCTGGACTACGTCAACATCATGTCGTACGACCTGCACGGCGCCTGGAACAAGTACGTCGGCCCGAACGCCTCGCTGTTCGACGACGGCAAGGACGGCGAGCTGGCGGCGGCCAACGTCTACGGCACCGGCCAGTACGGCGGCATCGGCTACCTGAACGCCGACTGGTCGTACCACTACTTCCGCGGCGCGATGCCCGGCGGCCGGATCAACGTCGGCCTGCCGTACTACACCCGCGGCTTCAAGAACGTCCAGGGCGGCACCAACGGCCTGTGGGGCACGGCGTCCGCGACCACCTGCCCGGTCGGCTCCGGCCTGACCGCGTGCGGTGACGGCGCGGTCGGCATCGACAACATCTGGAACGACAAGGACGACGCGGGCAAGGAGTCCCCGGCCGGGTCGAACCCGATGTGGCACGCCAAGAACCTGGAGAAGGGCGTCTTCCCGGACTACCTGGCCAAGTACGGCGTCAAGGACACCGCCCTGCAGGGCAGCTACGTCCGCAACTACAACTCCACCCTGGTGGCGCCGTGGCTGTGGAACGACGCCAAGAAGGTCTTCCTGTCCACCGAGGACGAGCAGTCGGTCGGCTCCAAGGCCGACTACATCGTCAACCAGGGCGCCGGCGGCGCGATGATCTGGGAGCTCGCGGGCGACTACAAGTGGGACGCGGCCGCGAACGGCGGCAAGGGCCAGTACGTGCCCGGCTCCACGCTGACCTCGCTGATGTACGACAAGTTCAAGGCGGCCTCGCCGTACGGCGCGATCCGGGCGACCACCGCGCTGCCGCAGCAGACCCTGCCGATCGACGTGTCGTTCACCAACTTCGCGCTGGGTGACTCGAACTACCCGATCAACCCGAAGATCCACATCGTCAACAACTCCACCCTGACCCTGCCGGGCGGCACCGAGTTCCAGTTCGACTACAGCAACTCGGCCCCGGGCAACGCCAAGGACCAGTCCGGCTTCGGCCTGACCGTGATCAAGCAGGACAACCCGGGTCCGGGCAACGTGGGCGGCCTCAAGGGCACCTACAACCGCGTCTCGGTGAAGCTGCCGGGCTGGCAGTCGCTCGCGCCGGGCGCGTCGATCGACATGGACTTCGTCTACTACCTGCCGGTGTCCACCCCGTCCAACTGGACGGTCAACGTGGCCGGGACGCTGTACGGGCTCAAGGGCGACCTGACCCGCGGCGCGGTGGACGGCGGCACGACGCCTCCGACCACGCCCCCGACCACCCCGCCGACGACGCCTCCCACGACGCCGCCGACCACTCCGCCCACCACCCCGCCGACCACTCCGCCCACGACGCCGCCGACCACGCCGGCCGGTTGCGCGGGTGCCCCGAGCTGGGACGCGGCCACCACCTACGCCACCCCGACCAAGGTCTCCTGGAAGGGCCACTACTACCAGAACAAGTGGTGGACCAAGGGCGACGACCCGAGCGCCAGCGGCGCCTGGGGTGTCTGGAGCGACCTCGGGACCTGCTGATCACAGCGGTCGCCTGAGGTGAGAGACGGCGGTGGCGGTGCACCCGGTCGGGGGGTGCGCCGCCACCGCTGCTTCACGCCCTGGGTCAGGCCTCGACCTTGAGGTCGCGCAGCAGCTTGGCCACGTGGCCGGTCGCCTTGACGTTGTACAGCGCGTGCTCGACCTTGCCCTGCTCGTCCACGATCACGGTGGAGCGGATCACGCCGGTCACGGTCTTGCCGTACAGCTTCTTCTCGCCGAACGCGCCGTAGGCCTCCAGCACCTTCTTCTCCGGGTCGGAGAGCAGGGTGACCTTGAGGTCCTCGGCCTCGCGGAACTTCCCGAGCTTCTCCGGCTTGTCCGGGGAGATGCCGATGACGTCGTACCCGGCGCCGGCGAACACCTCCAGGTTGTCGGTGAAGTCGCAGGCCTGCTTGGTGCAGCCGGGGGTGAGCGCGGCCGGGTAGAAGTAGACGATCACCTTGCGGCCGAGGTGGCCGGCGAGGGACACCTCGTTGCCGTCGGCGTCGGGCAGGGCGAAGGCGGGCGCGGTGTCACCGGGCTGGAGACGCTCACTCACGGGGTTTCTCCTGGTGCTGGACGGACGGTCGTACCACGGCAAACTTACCCCCGATGGTGGGTGGGGCCGCGCGGCCCCGGACCGCAGCTGACACACTGGGGCAGTCGCACAGGACAACATCAGTGAATGGGGTGGCCCGAGTGGGCGAGGCGAGCACTACGGACAAGTCGGCGCGGACGACCGCCCAGATCGAGGCGGACATCGCCCGCACCCGCACCCAGCTGGCGGCGACGCTGGACGAGCTCGCCGTGCGGGTCCACCCGACCACCATCTCCGCCCAGGTCAAGGCGAAGGCCGCGGCCGCCGTCGAGGAGAAGGCCGGCCGGGCGTACGTGGCCGCCAGCGGGCTGGTCGAGCAGGCCAGGGCGCAGTTCGTGGACGAGAAGGGGCAGCCGCGCAAGGAGCGGATCGTCCCGGCCGCGCTGGTCGGCGTCGGCCTGGTGCTGCTGATCGCCTCGGCCCGCAAGCGCCGCAAGGGCTGACCACGGCGCCGCAAGGGCCGGCCACCCACGGGCCGACCGCACGCGCCGCGCCCCGGGGCGGTACCTTCGGGGCGTGAGAACGAACGACGAACCGACCGACTCGCCGCGTCACGACCGGCTGGGCGAGAAGCTGCCGATCAAGATGCTGCACGACCGGGTGCTGGTGAAGACCGAGGCCGGTGAGGGCGAGCGGCGCTCGACCGGCGGCATCCTCATCCCGGCCACCGCCGAGATCTCCAAGCGCTGCGCCTGGGCCGAGGCGGTCGCCGTCGGTCAGAGCGTGCGCTCGGTGGAGCCCGGCGACCGGGTGCTCTACGACCCCGAGGACAAGCTGGAGGTCGAGGTCCGCGGGGCGACGTACGTGCTGCTGCGCGAGCGCGACCTGCACGCGGTGGCCGCGATGCGCTTCGGCGACACCGAGGGCTCGACCGGGCTGTACCTGTGATCCGCTGAGGCCGGTGGCCTCCTTCGGGCCGCCGCGCCGTGGGCGCGGCGGCCCGTCGGCGTCTCCGGGGGCTGTCACGGCGCGGTGGTAGCGTCGCCGCCGGGGACGACAGGCAGATGCGCAAGGGGGCGGCATGGGTACTTCTCCGATCGACTTCAGCGGGACGGCCTCGGCGGTGCGGGGGCTGGACGTCCGGTGGATCCACGGGTCGGAGTCGGCGAAGCACAACACCGACCCGGACATCCAGGTCCACGAGTACGACGAGCACACCTTCGTGCTGCGGCAGAACATGGCCGTCAACTACGAGGCGCCGTTCCTGTTCCTGCTGTTCGGCGACGAGCGCGTGGTGCTGATCGACACCGGGGCGACCGCGTCGGCGGAGTACTTCCCGCTCCGGGCGACGGTCGACGGGCTGATCGAGGACTGGCTGGAGCGCAATCCCCGGGACGGCTACCGGCTGCTGGTGCTGCACACCCACGCGCACGGGGACCACGTCGCCGGGGACGGGCAGTTCGCCGACCGGCCGGACACCACGCTGGTGCCCGCGGACAAGGCCACCGCCTGGGCGTACTTCGGATTCGACCGGGACGCCGACGCCCTCGCCCGGGTGGAGCTCGGCGGCCGGGTGCTGGAGTGCCTGGCGACGCCGGGGCACCACGAGGCGGCGGTGACCTTCTTCGACCCGTGGACCGGGTTCCTGCTCACCGGCGACACGGTCTACCCGGGGCGGCTCTACATCCAGGACTGGCGGGCCTTCGGCCGGTCGATCGGCCGGCTGGTGGACTTCTGCGAGGAGCGGACGGTCAGCCATGTGCTGGGCTGCCACATCGAGATGAGCGTGAAGCCGGGGGTGGACTACCCGATCCGGTACACCTACCAGCCGTACGAGGTGCCGCTCCAGCTGACCGTCGACCACCTGCGGGAGATCCGGGCGGCGCTGGCCGAGCTCGGCGATGTGCCGCAGCGGCGGGTGTTCCCGCTCTTCATCCTGTCGCCGAACACCTGAGCCGCTGCTGAGCCGCACTGTCGGTTGAGCCGCACCGTCGGTTGAGCCGCGTTGTCGGTGCCGGGCGCTATGGTCCCGGCATGAGCGGCATCAGGCCTTCGATCAGTGACGAGCAGCGGCGCGCCCGGCTGGGGCATCGGCACCTGCTGGCGCCGGCCGGGCGGGCGGCCCGGGTGGAGGAGGTGGCCGACGCGGTGGTCGGGCTGCACGCCACCGACGCCGCGACGGTCTACCTGTCGGCCTGCGCGCGGCTGCGCGAGCCCTCGGCGGCGGAGGTGGAGCGGGCGCTCTACGAGTCCGTGTCGCTGGTGAAGCTGCTGTCGATGCGGCGGACGATATTCGCCGTGACGGAGGAGTTCGCGCCGTACGTGAGCGCGGCGGCGGCGCGGCCGATCGCGGTCAAGGAGCGGGCGACGCTGCTGAAGCACCTGGGCGAGTTCGCCGAGGGGTGGGGCGAGGAGCGGCTGGCCGAGACGGAGCGGGCGGTGCTGGCGGCGCTCGCGGTGCGCGGCGAGGCGACCACCGCCGAGCTGGGCGCGGACGTGCCGGCGCTGCGCGAGACGATGCTGATGTCGGCGGGCAAGCCGTACGAGGCGAAGCAGAGCGTGGGGAGCCGGCTGCTGCGGCTGCTCGCCTCGGACGGGCACGTGCGGCGGTGCCGGCCGCGCGGGTCGTGGCTGAGCAGCAGCTATCCGTGGGCGCTGGTGGAGCAGTGGCCGGAGCTGCCGGCCCGGGAGGCGAAGGCGGAGGTGGTGCGGCGCTGGCTGGCGGCGTACGGGCCGGGCACCGTCGAGGACGTGAAGTGGTGGACGGGCTGGACGCTGGGGGACGTCCGGAAGGCGCTGGCCGAGGTCGGCGCGGTGGAGGTGGCGCTGGCCGGCGGCGGGGTGGGGCTGGTGCTGCCGGGGGACGAGGGGCCGGTGGCGGAGCCGGAGCCGTGGGCGGCGCTGCTGCCGGGGCTGGACCCGGCGGTGATGGGCTGGCGCGGGCGGGAGTGGTACCTGCGGCCGGAGCACGTCCCGGAGCTGTTCGACCGGGCGGGGAACGCCGGGCCGACGGTGTGGTGGTGCGGTGAGGTGGTCGGCGGCTGGGCGCAGCGGGCGGACGGCGAGCTGGTGTGGCGGCTGTTCGGTGACGTGGGCGCGGCGGCGGAGGCGGCGATCGGGGCGGAGGCGGAGCGGTTGGCGGGCTGGCTGGGGGAGGTGCGGGTGACGCCGCGGTTCCGGACGCCGTTGGAGCGCGGGCTGGTGGCCTGAGCGGGCCGCCGGGGTCGCTGGGCCCGGGGCTGCTAGGTCGGGGGCGGGGTGGCGGGCTGCCCGGTGGTGGGCGGCTTGCTGGCGGTGGGCGGCTGGACCGGGGTGCGGGTCGGTTCGGGGGCCTTGCCGGGCGTGGTGGCCGGCTGCTCGGTCGGCGGCTGGGCGGTGCCGGGCCGGGCGGCGGCGGTGGGGGTGGGCTGCGGCTGGACCGGCTCCGGTGGGGCGGGCGCGGCGGGGACGGGCGGTTCGGGGGCGGTGGTGGTCGGCCGCTCGGGCTCCGGGGTGGGGCCGGTGGTGGCGGTGGGCCGCTTGGGGGTGGTCGGCGCCGGGGGCGCGGTGGTCGGTGCGCCGCTCCCGGTGGACGGGGCGGCAGTGGCGGTCGGCGAGGGGGTGGCCGACGGGGTGGCGGTGGGGCTCGGGGTGTCGGTCGGGTGGTTGCCGGCGGACCGGGTGTTGCCCGGGCTGGGTTCGAGGTCGAAGGACTGGACGGCGGTGCCGTCCAGGGCGTCGCTCATGTAGGCGGTCCAGATCAGGGTGGGGAAGACGCCGCCGTTGATCCGGGCGTAGCCGGCGGTGCCGGCCAGCGGTTCCTTGGCGTGGGTCTTCGGGTTCTCCCGGAAGAGGCCGACGGTGGTGGCGAGTTCGGGGGTGTAGCCGGCGAACCAGGCGGCGAGGTTGGCGTCGGTGGTGCCGGTCTTGCCGGCGGCGGGCCGGCCGAGGTCGAGGGCGGCGGCGCCGGTGCCGCGCGCGCTGACGACCTCGCGCAGCACGTCGGTGACGGCGTCGGCGGTGCCCCGGTCGAGGACGCGGACCGGGGGGTGTTCGGGCAGCCGGGGCACGTCGACGGAGCCGGAGCCGGGGTTGACGCGTTCGATCCGCTCGACCGACCAGGGCCGGTGGGCTTCGCCGTGGTTGGCGAAGGCGGCGTAGACGCCGGCCAGGTCGAGGGCGCTGGGGGTGGCGGTGCCGAGGGTCATCGAGGTGTTGGCCGGGTCCAGGCCGGGGACGTTGTCGGGGATGCCGAGCCGGATGGCGGTCTGCCGGACGTGGTCGAGTCCGGCGTCGACGCCCTCCTGCGCGTACACCGAGTTGACGGACTTGACCATGGCCTGGCGCAGGCTGATGGTCCCGTAGTCGATGTCGTCCTCGTTGGGCGGCGCGTACGGGGTGGGGCCGTCGGTGACGGGGCGTTCGCTGGTGCCGTCGTAGCGGGTCTCGGTGCTGATCGGGTGGCCGTCGCCGCTGCTGTGGGTGGAGGTGAGGCCGGCCGCGAGGTCGATCGGTTTGAAGGTGGAGCCGATCTGGTTGTCCTGGCGGAGCACGTCGTTGTAGGGCTGCTTGGCGTAGTCGGGGCCGCCGTGGACGGCGACGACGCGGCCGGTGGCGGGTTCGACGGAGGCGCCGGCCACCCGGACGTCGGTGTCGGTGGTGGGCCGGGCGGTGGGGTCGAGCCGGGCGGTGAGCTCCTCCTGGACGGCGCGGCCGAAGGCGTCCTGCTTCTCCTGGTCGAAGGTGGTGGTGATGCGCCAGCCGCCGGCCTTGAGGGTGGCGGCGTCCATGATCCCGTTGCCGAGCAGGTAGTCGTCGGCGACGCCGACCAGGTAGCCGGCCTGGCCGGCCAGGCCGGTGGCGGGCTGCGGGTCGAGCGGGTCGGGGAAGACGGCGGCGTCGCGGTCGGTGGCGCCGAGGAAGCCGAGCTGGACCATGCCGTCGAGGGTGTAGTGCCAGCGGGCGACGGCCTTGTCGCGGTTGGCGGGGGTGGCGGTCTTGACGTCGTAGGCGCTGGGGGCCTGGAGCAGGGCGGCGAGGTAGGCGCTCTGCGGGAGGGTCAGCTCGGAGACGTCGACGCCGTAGTAGGCGCGGGCGGCGCTCTGGATGCCGTAGGCGCCGCGGCCGAAGTAGCTGGTGTTGAGGTAGCCGGCGAGGATCTCGTCCTTGCTGCGCTGCTGGTCGACCTTGAGGGCGATGAAGAGTTCGCGGCCCTTGCGCTCGATGGTCTGGCTCTGGGTGAGGTAGTAGTTCTTGACGTACTGCTGGGTGATGGTGGAGCCGCCCTGCATGCCCTTGCCGAGCAGGGTGTTCCAGCCGGCCCGGGCCATGCCGGTCAGGTCGATGCCGCCGTTCTGGTAGAAGGTGCGGTCCTCGGCGGAGACGACGGCCTGGCGGGTGGTGACGGGGATCTTGTCGATCGTCACCTCGGTGCGGTTGACGGCCCCGGTGCGGGCGATCTCGGTGGTGCCGTCGGCGTAGAGGTAGATGTTGCTCTGGGCGACCGCGTGGGCGTTGGGGTCGGGGAGCGGGACGATGACGTAGAGCACCGCGAAGGCGCCGACGGCGAGCAGCAGCACGGCGGTGAGGAAGCCGAGGGTGACCCGCCAGGTGGGCAGGAGCCGGCGCCAGAGCGGCAGGGCGCGGCGGGCCTCGCGGCGGGCGGCGCGTCTGGCCCGGCGGCGGGTGCTCATGGTCATGCCGAGATTATGTGCTATTTGACCGTCGATCAGGCGGTGGACCGGGGTGTGGTCGGCGGTGGAAAAACCCGGTGCGTAGGGCTGTTGGCGGCGGTACGGTGAAAGATGCAAACCAGATAGCGCACCCACTTCCGAGTCTCGGCTCGGTCCAGCTCCGCCCGCCTGGCCCGGTACCCCCCGGGTGAGGACGGCCGGAGCCGCTCCGGCGTGCGCCGTCGCGTCCGGGCGCCTCCCTGTGCCGCTATTTGTCGACAAGGAGACAATATGCAGAAGGCTGAGCTCCACCCCCCTGATCCGTTCGGCGACCTGCGGTTGTACGCCGCGGTCGCCCGCGGCGCGTTCCGCCGCTTCTCCACCTACCGGGCCGCCAACCTGGCCGGCGCCTTCACCAACACCGTCTTCGGCTTCATCCTCGCCTACACCTTCCTCGCCCTCTGGCAGGCCCGCCCCGGCCTCGGCGGCTACGACACCAGCACCTCCGTCACCTACATCTGGGTCAGCCAGGCGCTGCTGGTCGCCGTCGCCGTCATGGGCGGCGGCTTCCAGGACGACGTCCAGGAGCGCTTCCGCAGCGGCGACATCGCGATCGACCTCTACCGCCCGGTCGACTTCCAGGGCTGGTGGCTGGCCACCGACCTCGGCCGGGCCGCCTTCCAGCTGATCTCCCGGGGCGCGCCGCCGATGCTGGCCGGCGGCCTGGTCTTCCACCTCCGGCTGCCCGGCAACCCGCTGACCTGGGTGTGCTTCCTGCTCGCGGTGACGCTCGCGGTGGTGGTCAGCTTCGGCGTGCGGTTCCTGGTCTCGCTCACCGGCTTCTGGCTGCAGGACTCGGACGGGGTGCGCTCGGTGATGCTGGTGGTGTCGATGTTCTTCTCCGGCATGCTGCTGCCGCTCGCGCTCTTCCCCGGCCGGCTCGGCGACCTCGCCGAGCTGATGCCCTGGGCGGCCCTGGTGAAGGTGCCGACCGATGTCTTCCTGGAGCGCGTCACCGGCACCGGACTGCTCGGCGCGCTCGGCTTCCAGCTCGCCTGGGCGGTGACCCTGCTCGCCGCCGGCCGGCTGGTCCAGCTGCTCGCGACCCGCAAGGTGGTGGTCCAGGGTGGCTGAGCAGACCCTCCTGACCCGGGAGTCGCCGGGCGCCCGGACGGCCTGGGCGCTGCGCTCCTGGTGGCTGGTGGCCGCGATGTGGACCAGGGCGCTGATGTCCTACCGGACGTCGTTCGTGCTGATGCTCGGCGCCAACGTCGTGGTCACCTTCCTCGACTTCGTCGTGGTGATCCTGATGTTCCGGCACACCGACACGCTCGGCGGCTGGAACCTGGCCGAGCTCGGCTTCCTCTACGGCACCTCCGCCCTCGCCCTCGGCCTGGCCAACCTGTTCGTCGGCTCCATCGACGCGCTCGGCGAGCGGATCCGGGCCGGCAGCCTCGACATCGTGCTGGTCCGGCCCGCCCCCGCGCTCGCCCAGCTCTGCGCCGAGCGGTTCTCGCTGCGCCGGCTCGGCCGGGTCGCCCAGGCGGTGGGCGTGCTGGTCTGGTCGCTGACCGTGCTGGACGTCCGCTGGACCTGGGACCGGGTGCTGCTGGTGCCCGTCCTGCTGGTCTGCGGCACGCTCATCTTCTCGGCGGTCTTCGTCGGCTTCGCCAGCCTGCAGTTCTGGTGGGGCGAGGCCAGTGAGCTGCAGAACTCCTTCACCTACGGCGGCGCCACCGTGCTGCAGTACCCGCCGACCGTCTTCGCCAAGGAGCTGGTCGCGGGCACGGTCTTCGGCGTGCCGCTGGCCTTCGTCAACTGGCTGCCCGCGCTGCGGATCCTCGACAAGCCGGACCCGTTCGGCCTGCCCACCGCCTTCCAGTTCGCCTCCCCGCTCGCCGCCCTGCTCGCCCTGGCCGCCGCCGGCCTGGCCTGGCGCGCCGGACTGCGCGCCTACCGCGGCGCCGGCGGCTGAACACCCCCCTCGTGCCCCTCGGACAAAGGAACACCCCCATGGCACTGATCGAACTCGACGACGTCCGCCGCACCTTCACCGTCCGCGCCAAGGTCGGCCGGCTGAAGCGGGAGAAGCGCGAGGTGCGCGCCGTCGACGGACTCACCTTCACCGTCGGCGCCGGCGAGTGCGTCGGCTACATCGGCCCGAACGGCGCCGGCAAGTCCACCACCATCAAGATGCTCACCGGCATCCTCGTCCCCACCGCCGGACGGCTGCGCGTCGCCGGCGTCGACCCGGCCCGCGAACGGGCCGCCCTGGCCCGGCGGATCGGCGTCGTCTTCGGGCAGCGCACCACCCTCTGGTGGGACCTCCCGCTGCGCGACTCCTACGAACTCGCCCGCCGGCTCTACCGGATCCCCGAACACCGATATCGCGCGAACCTCGACCGCTGCGTCGAGCTGCTCGACCTCGGCGGGCTGCTCGACACGCCCGTCCGCCAGCTCTCGCTCGGCCAGCGGATGCGCGGCGACCTCGCCGCCGCCCTGCTGCACGACCCGCGGGTGCTCTACCTGGACGAGCCCACCATCGGCCTGGACGTGGTCAGCAAGGGCAAGGTGCGCGAGTTCCTGCGCGAGGTCAACCGCGAGCGGGGCACCACCGTGCTGCTCACCACCCACGACCTCACCGACATCGAGCAGCTGTGCGACCGGGTGATGGTGATCGACCACGGCCGGGTGGTCTACGACGGCGGGCTGACGGGCCTGCACACCGCCGGCGAGAGCGAGCGGACCCTGGTCGTCGACCTGGCCGAGAGCCGGCCGCCGATCGAGGTGCCCGGCGCCCGGGTGGTCCGGGTCGAGGGCCCGCGCCAGTGGCTGGCCTTCCCGGCCCGGCAGAGCGCGGCCCCGATCGTGGCCGCCGTCGCCGACCGGTACCCGCTGGTCGACCTGTCGGTGCGCGAGCCGGCCATCGAGGACGTGATCGCCCGGATGTACGCGGAGGTCGCGATCGGCTGAGTCGCGATCGGCTGACCGTTCGATCCCGGTACGGGCGTGCGGACCGGCTCGCTCGTGCGGGTGGTGCACGTGACTCCACGGCACGTCGCCGAGTTGTCCGTTGCATCGTCCGGCGACGCGCCGCCCCTCGGTGGGGGTGGCGCGTCGCCGGACGCCATCCGCTCGGCGACCCGCGCACCGGAGGGCAGCGCCCGATGACCGTTCCCGACGTGACCGTGGTGATCGCGGTCTACGACACCATGCCGTACCTGACCGCCTGTCTGGACTCGCTGGTCCGGCAGACCATCGGGCACGCGCGCATGGAGGTGGTCGCGGTCGACGACGGCTCCACGGACGGCGGCGGCGCGCTGCTCGACGAGTACGCGGCCCGCCACCCCGGCCTGTTCCAGGTCGTCCACCAGGCCAACTCCGGCGGCCCGGCCGCCCCCACCAACCGCGGTCTGGCGCTGGCCCGCGGCCGGTACGTGCTCTTCCTCGGGGCCGACGACTGGCTCGGCGACGAGGCTCTGGAGCGGATGGTGACGGCCGCCGACGAATGGGGGTCGGATGTGCTGATCCCCAAGCAGGTCGGGGTGAACGGGCGGCTGGTGCCGCAGGGGATCTTCCACGCCACCGAGGCCTCGGTCGGCTTCGAGGACTCCGCGCTGGCCTGGGCGCTCGCCGACACCAAGCTGTTCCGGCTCGACCTGGTCCGGCGGCACAACCTGGCCCGCAAGGAGGAGCTGAAGGTCTACTCCGACCAGCCCTTCACCCTGGCCGCCTGCCTGCGGGCCCGGCGGATCTCCGTCCTCGCCGACTACGACTACTACTTCCTCGTCCTGCGCGAGGACCGCGGCAACGTCACCCAGCGGGCCGGCGCGCTGGACCGGATCCGCGGCGTCGCGGCGGTCCAGTGGGTGGCGGCCGAGCTGGCCGCCCCGGGCGGGCAGCTGGACGCGATCAAGGCGCGGCACTTCGGCTGGGAGGTGCCGCAGCTGCTCCAGCCTGACCTGCTCGCGCTCGACGGGGCGGCGCGGCGGGAGATCTGCGCGGGGGTCGGCGAGCTGGTCCGGGGCTTCGAGGCCCGCGAGGTGTACCACCGGCTCGCCGTGGCGGACCGGGTGCGGCTGGAGCTGGCCGCCACCGGGCGGTACGCGGAACTGGAGGAGCTGATCGGCTGGGAGGCGGCGCACGGCGGGCCGCCGGAGGTGGTGGAGACCGGCGCGGACGGGCGGCGCCGGCGGTACGCGGGGTACCCGGTGTTCCGGGACGGCGCGGTGGGGCTGGCGGACGAGCTGTTCCTGCTGGGGGAAGAGCCGGAGGGGGAGGAGTCGGTGGTGGCACCGGTGCCGGAGTCGGATGAGTCGGAGGCGGGGGTGGGCGCCGTCGTGATCCCGCGGCCGCGGTCGGCGGCGGAGGCCGAGGCCGCCCCGCCGCCCACGCTGGCGCAGCAGCTGTGGCGCGGGGTCGTCCCGGTGCGGGTGCGGCGCCGGCTGCGCCGCTCCCCGGCCTGGCGCCGTTTCACCGCCACCGTCACCGCGGGCGGCCGGAACGGGGGCCGGGGATGAGCGCGCCCGGCTTCCGCACGCCCGACGGCCGCGTGCCCGGCTTCCGCGCGCCCGACGGCCGCGCGCCCGACGGCCGGTCGTCGGCCTCCGGGCCGCTCGACATCTGCGTGGTCGGCCTGGGCAAGCTCGGCCTGCCGCTCGCCGTCCAGTTCGCCGCCAAGGGCCATCGGGTGACCGGCGCCGACATCGCCGTGCCGGTGGTCGAGGCGGTCAACGAGGGCCGGCCGCCGTTTCCCCGGGAGGCCGGGCTGGACGAGGCGCTCAAGCGGGTGGTCGCCGAGGGCCGGCTGCGCGCCACCACCGACACCACGGCCGCCGTCGCCGGGGCCGAGGCCGTCGTCCTGGTCGTCCCGCTGGTCACCACCGCCGACGGCACCCCGGACTTCACCCTGCTGGACGCCGCCACCGACGCGGTCGCGGCCGGGCTGCGCCGGGGCGCGCTGGTCAGCTACGAGACCACCCTGCCGGTGGGCGTCACCCGGGACCGCTGGGCGCCGCGGCTGGCGGCCGGCTCCGGGCTCACCGCCGGCCGGGACTTCGCGCTGGTGTTCAGCCCCGAACGGGTCCGCACCGGCCGGGTCTTCGCCGACCTGCGCCGCTACCCCAAGCTGGTCGGCGGCATCGACCCGGCCGCCACCCGGCGCGGCGCCGAGTTCTACCGGGCGGTGCTGGACTTCGACCCGCGCCCCGACCTGGACGCCCTGGGCCGGCCCAACGGCGTCTGGACGCTGGAGTCGGCCGAGGCGGCCGAGTTCGCCAAGCTCGCCGAGACCACCTACCGGGACGTCAACATCGCGCTGGCCAACCAGTTCGCCCGGTACGCGGACCGGGTCGGGGTGGACTTCGCGGCCGTCGCGGACGCCTGCAACTCGCAGCCGTTCAGCCATCTGCACCGGCCGGGCGTCGCCGTCGGCGGGCACTGCATCCCGGTCTACCCGCGGCTCTACCTGTGGAACGACCCCTCGGCGACGGTGGTCCGGGCGGCCCGGGCGGCCAACCTGGAGATGCCGGCGTACGCGGTGGGGGTGCTGGACGGCGCGCTGGCCGGCGGGATCGCCGGGCAGGGCGTGCTGGTGCTCGGCGCCGCGTACCGGGGCGGGGTCAAGGAGACGGCGTACTCGGGGGTGTTCCCGCTGGTGGAGGCGTTGCGTGCGGCGGGCGCCCGGCCGTACGTGGCCGACCCGCTGTACCGGGCGGCGGAGCTGACGGCGCTGGGCCTGCCGGCGCACGGCGGCGAGCCGGTGGTGGCGGCGGTGCTCCAGGCGGACCACCCGGAGTACCGGGAGCTGGCGCCCGCCGACCTGCCGGGGGTGCGGGTGCTGCTGGACGGGCGGCGGTGCACCGATCCGGCGCCGTGGGCGGGCGTGGACGGGGTGCGCCGGATCGTGCTCGGGGGCGCGTGAGTCCGGGCTGACGGCGGGCGCGGGGGCGGAACGGCGCGTGTGCACGGGGCGCGCCGCCGCTCGCGCCGGGCAGCGGGCAGACTGGCGGGGTGAGCGACGAAGCCTTCAGCGGGACCGGGCCCGGGGTGCGGTTCACCGCGGCCGACGAAGAGAAGACGCGTGGCGTCCGCCGGATGAAGACCATCGCGACCGGCCTGCTGGCCTTCGCGACCCTGGTCTTCGCCCTGGCCACCTGGGCGAAGGCGGCCGGGGCCGGCGCCTGGGCGGGATACGTGGCAGCCGCCGCCGAGGCCGGCATGGTCGGCGCGCTGGCCGACTGGTTCGCGGTGACCGCGCTGTTCCGCCGCCCGTTCGGCCTGCCGATCCCGCACACCGCGATCATCCCGACCAAGAAGGACGCGTTCGGCCGGTCGCTCGGCGACTTCGTCGGCGAGAACTTCCTCTCCGGCCACGTCGTGCGCGGCCGGCTCGGCGCGCTCGGCATCGGCCGCCGGCTCGGCGAGTGGCTGGCCGCCCCGGGCAGCGCCGAGCGGGTCACCAAGGAGGCCTCGGCGGCGCTGCGCGGGGTGCTCGCGGTGCTCCGCGACGACGACGTGCAGGCGGTGGTCGCCGAGGCGGTCACCCGGCGGGCCGCCGCCACCTCGGTGGCCGAGCCGGCCGGGCGGATGCTCGGCAAGGTGGTCGCGGACGGCGGCCACCACGGGGTGGTCGACCTGGTGGCCGTCCGGGCCCACGACTGGCTGACCGAGAACCACGCCGAGGTGGTCCAGCGGGTCACCCAGAAGACCCCCGGCTGGACCCCCAAGTTCCTCGACCACCAGGTCGGCGAGCGGGTCTACAAGGAGCTGATGCGCTTCGTCACCGACATCCGGGACGACCCGGAGCACCCGGCGCGCGGGGCCGTCGACAACTTCCTCGCCGACTTCGCCACCGAGCTGCAGACCGACCCGGAGACCATCGCCCGGGTCGAGCGGGCCAAGGCCGAGCTGCTCGCCCGCCCCGAGGTGCAGGACCTCATCGCCTCCACCTGGGCCGCCGTCCGCTCGCTGGTGCTGAACGCCGCCGAGGACGAGGACAGCGAGCTGCGCCGGCGCATCCGCGAGGGCGTGCGGACCTTCGGCACGCGCCTGGCCACCGACCGCAAGCTCCAGCAGAAGGTGGACGGCTGGCTCCAGGACGCCGCGCAGTACCTGGTCGACACCTACCGGACCGAGATCACCTCGCTGATCTCCGAGACGGTGGCGGGCTGGGACGCCGACGACGCCTCGCGCAAGATCGAGGCCAACGTCGGGCGGGACCTCCAGTTCATCCGGATCAACGGCACCGTGGTCGGCGCGCTGGCCGGGCTGCTGATCCACACGGTGGCGGTCGGCCTCGGCGGCTGAGCCGTCCCCGTACGTCCGCGCATATCCTTGCGGACACCGCTTGACACGCGCGTAGACCTCAGAACAGAAGGGCACACCACCGTGGTCCAGCCGGACGGAAGTCGGATCGGAACCCCCAGCAGTACCCCGCAGGCCGACCGGAGCATCGAGGCGTTCATCGCCGGGATGCCCAAGGCGGAGCTGCACGTCCACCACGTCGGATCGGCCTCGCCGAGGGTGGTCGCCGAGCTGGCCGCCCGCCACCGCGGCCGGGCGAAGGTGCCCGCCGACCCGGCGGCCCTCGCCGAGTACTTCACCTTCACCGACTTCGCCCACTTCATCGAGGTCTACCTCAGCGTCGTGGACCTGATCCGCGACGCCGAGGACGTCCGCGCGCTGACCTACGGCGTCGCCGAGGACATGGCCCGGCAGAACATCCGCTACGCCGAGCTGACCGTCACCCCCTACTCCTCGGTCAGCCGCGGCATCCCCGACGTCGCCTTCATGGAGGCCATCGAGGACGCCCGGCTGCGCGCCGAGAAGGAGCTCGGGGTGGTGCTCCGCTGGTGCTTCGACATCCCCGGCGAGGCCGGTCTGGCCGCCGCCGAGGAGACCGCCCGGCTGGCCGTCGACCTCGCCCCCGAGGGCCTGGTCAGCTTCGGCCTCGGCGGCCCGGAGATCGGCGTGCCGCGCCCGCAGTTCAAGCCGTACTTCGACCGGGCCCGCGCGACCGGCCTGCACAGCGTGCCGCACGCCGGCGAGACCACCGGTCCGCAGACCGTCTGGGACGCGCTGCGCGACCTCGGCGCCGAGCGGATCGGCCACGGCACCCAGGCGGTGCACGACCCGGCGCTGCTCGACCACCTCGGCGAGCACCGGATCCCGCTGGAGGTCTGCCCGACCTCGAACATCGCCACCCGCGCGGTGGAGCGGATCGAGGAGCACCCGATCAAGCGGATGGTCGACGCCGGCCTGCTGGTGACCGTCAACAGCGACGACCCGCCGATGTTCGGCACCGACCTCAACACCGAGTACGCGGTGGCGGCCCGGCTGCTCGGCCTGGACGAGGCCGGGGTGGCGTCGCTGGCGCGCAACGCGGTGGAGGCGTCCTTCCTGGACGTGGCCGGCAAGACCCGGCTGGGCGGGGAGATCGACGCCTACCTGGCGCGGTGGCAGCAGGGCTGACCTCCCGCTCCTCCCGGCGCTCCGGGCCTCGTCGGCGGTTCGCCGGCGGGGCCCTCGCCGTCGATGGCATCACTCACTCGTTCGAGTGGCGCCATGAGGTGGTGCCAAAATCGCTCGACATGGCGCCACGGGCGTGCCATTCTCTTGGCATGGATCTCACGCCGTACGTCGACAACCTCCGGCACGAGCTCGCGGTGGCCGCGGGCGCGGGCGGGGACGAAGCCCGCGCTCTGGCCGAGCGCCTGACCTTGCCGCTGGAGTCGGCCGTCCGGCTCACGCTGCTCAACGCGCTGTCCGCCGCCATGGGGGAGGTCACCCGGGAGCTGGCGCCCGGCTCCGTGGACGTCCGGCTGCGCGGGCTGGATCCGGAGTTCGTGGTGACGGCGCCCCCGTCGGTCGATCAGCCGTTCCACGACGCGGGGCCGCCGGTCTCGGTGATGGCGCCATCCTCGGTGCCATCCGGGGCGGCCTCCGGGGGTGCCGGCGGGGAGGCGGTCGAGGACGGCAATACCGCCCGGATCAACTTCCGGCTCCCCGCCCAGCTCAAGGCCCGGGTCGAGGAGGCCGCCGGGCAGGAGGGGCTCTCGGTCAACGCCTGGCTGGTCCGGGCCGTCGGCGCCGCGCTGGAGCCGGGCGCGCCGCCCGTCCGGTTCGAGGCGCGCGGTCGGCGCGGCGGCGGCCAGGGCTTCACGGGGTGGGTCCGCTAGCGGCACCTGGTCCGTCCCGGGTTCGGGGCGGGGCGGGCTTCAGGGGGGTGGAGTTCAGGCTCCTGCGGCCGCCGTGACGGGCGGCGGCCGCAGGTCAGGGGTTCGGTCGCGCTTCGGCGTTCAGCGCGGGAGGCGCAGTGAGAGGCCGTCGAGGATGACCTCCAGGCCGTAGGCGAACTTCGCGTGGCGCATGTCGGCGGGGTCGGTGGTCGCGGCGGCGGCCGCGGCCTCGGCGAACGCGTCGGCGAGGAACTCGGTGTCGGCCACCGCCTCCTGGGCGGAGGGCATCAGCCGGGCGAGGAAGTCCGCCTCGCTCTCGCCGCTCCGGGCCACGGTGACGAGGTAGGCGGCCTCGGTGTTGCTCATCCCGACCACGAAGGAGAGCACGGTGTCGATGGCCCGCGACGGCTCCGGGAAGCCGATGGCGATGAAGAGCGCGGCCATCCGCTCGGAGACGGCGACCAGGTTGGGGCCCAGGTAGACCAGTCCGGCCTGGCCGATGACGGAGGCCAGCCAGGGGTGGCGCAGCACGGTCGCCCGGAAGGACTCGCAGGTCTCGGTGACGGCGGCGCGCCAGTCGGGCGCGCCGGCGTCCGGGACGACGACCTCGCCGAAGACCTCGTCCACGGTGAGCTCGATCAGCTCGTCCTTGGTGGCGACGTGCCGGTAGAGGGACGTCGCGCCCGCGTTGAGGCGGGCGCCGAGCTTGCGCATGGAGAGCGCGTCGACCCCGTCGGCGTCGAGCATGGCGATCGCCTCGCGGACGATCACCGCCTGGCTGAGCGCGGGCTGCTCGGGCTCGCGCTGCCGGCGGGCCCAGACGGACGGGATCGGGTTGGTCTTCGCGGCCATCGGCCGGTCCTCCCTCGGTAGGTCAGTGCATCAGTAGATCAGTGCCAAGTCCCTGCGCACAGCGTACGCACTTTGCGAACACGGTGCGGGGGTTGCGCACACTGTTCCGCGCTGCGTACAGTGTGCGCATCGACGGAACATCGTACGCACGTCGTTACTCGGAGGGGAAAATCATGGAAGGCCGTAACCCGCGGCGCTGGTGGATCCTGATCGTGCTGAGCCTCAGCACGCTGGTCTTGGTGGTGGACAGCATGGCGCTGACGGTGGCGGTGCCGTCGATGACCGAGGACCTGAAGGCCACCGCACAGGACACGCAGTGGATCCTCGACTCCTACATCCTGGTCTTCGCCGGCCTGCTGCTGACCTCGGGGAGCCTCGGGGACCGGTTCGGCCGCCGCAAGCTCATGATCGTCGGCCTGCTGCTCTTCGGGGCGGCGTCGCTCGCGGCCACGCTCTGCAGCAACCCCGGTGAGGTCATCGCGAGCCGGGTGGCGATGGGTGTCGGCGGCGCGCTGATCATGCCCTCGACGCTGTCGATCCTCATCACCGTCTTCGAGGAGGACGAGCGCGGCAAGGCCATGGCGGCCTGGGGCGCGGTCTCGATGCTCGGCCTGGTCGGCAGCCCGGTGCTGGGCGGCGTGCTGATCGACCACTTCTCCTGGCACTCGATCTTCTTCATCAACGTGCCGGTGGTGGCGATCGCGATCACGGCTGCGCTGCTCCTGATGCCCGAGTCCAAGGGCCCGTGGCAGAAGCCGGACCCGCTGGGCGCGGTGCTCTCGGTGGTCGGCATGACCGCGCTGATCTGGTGGATCATCGAGATCCCCAAGCACGGCGCGTTCGGCGGCAACTCGCTGGTCACGCTGGCGGTGGCGGTCGTCTCGATCGTCGGGTTCGTGGTCTGGGAGACCAGGGTGGCGGAGCCGATGGTCCCGCTGGCCCTCTTCCGCAAGCGCAACTTCAGCGGCGGCTCGCTCTCGCTGACCCTGGTCCAGATCGGCAACGGCGGTCTGCTGCTGGTCCTCACCCAGTACCTGCAGTTCGTGCTGGACTACTCGCCGATGAAGGCGGGCCTGGCCTTCGTGCCGATGGCGTTCGCCGCGCTGATCGGCAACGGCGCCGGCGCCGGCCTGACCGCGAAGATCGGCTACCGGCCGCTGGTGCTGCTCGGCATGCTGGTGATGGCCGGGTCGTTCGTCCTGCTCAGCACGGTCGACGCGGACACCGGGTTCGGCGTCCCGGCGACGGCGCTGGGTCTGCTCGGCCTGGGCGCCGGCCTCGCGATGCCGGCCGCGGTCGGCGCGCTGATGGGGGAGATCCCGCCGGAGAAGGCCGGCGTCGGCTCGGCCCTGAACGACACCATCCAGCAGGCGGGCACGGCGCTGGGCATCGCGATCCTCGGCTCGCTGCTGGCCAGCGGCTACGCCGACAAGATGCCGGCGGGCTCCTCCGAGGTGGCCAAGCAGTCGATCGTCGGCGCGCTGGCCGAGGCCAAGGGCGACCCGGGCCTGGTCCACGCGGCCCGGGAGTCGTTCACCTCGGCGATGTCCACCACCTTCACGCTGAGCGCGGCGGGCGTCCTGGCGGCGGCCCTGCTGGCGGCGGTGGTCCTGAAGAACAAGAAGCCGGCGGCCGCCGGGGCCCCGGCGGAGGAAGCCGTCGAGCTGGCGGTCTGACAGCGGCGGTAGCGCGGAAGGCCGGTACCCCCGGGGAGGGGGACCGGCCTTCCGCGTCGGTGCCGGCGGCGGCCGGCGCGGGTGGCGACTACAGGACGATGTAGTCGGCCTTGTCGTTCCAGTTGCCGCCGTACGGGTAGCTGAGGCCCGTGAAGTCGTAGCAGTTGCCGTTCCACAGGTAGACCGAGGGGTCCGGCTGCAGGGTGCGGTCGTCGTAGACCGTCAGGTCACCGCTGGAGCGGAACACGCAGGCGGAGCTGGCCTGGTCGCGGAAGGACCAGTCGGAGAGGTACTTGGTGCCCGGCTGCGACCAGCGCAGCAGGACGCCGGAGAAGTTGGCGTGCTCCCAGAGGCAGGCGTAGCCGGAGGGGCAGTCCGAGGTCGCCTGCTGCGACATCCCGCCGTTGGCGGCCACCGAGGAGGAGGACGCGGTCCTCGCGGCCGGGGCGAGCGCCGGGTCCACGGTCGCGAGCGCCTTGTCGGCCTCGGCGACGCTGTCGTGGCAGTAGACCGCTCCGCCCGTCACCTCGGTGCAGACCCGGGCGCCGCCCCAGCCCTGGGACAGGTCGATCTTCTTGCCCCGGTAGGTGGCGATCACCGGCTTGGCCGGCGTTGCCTTCGCCGAACCGGCGCCCGGCTGGGCGTCGGAGGGCTGTGCGGCAGGCGCGGACGGCGCGGGTGCCGCCGAAGCCACCGGGGCCGCCAGCGTGAGCACGCCGGCAGCAGCGATGGCGACGGCGAGCGTGCGGAAGGAACGCACGGTCAACTTCTCCCTGGATGAGTCGTGGCAGGACTGTGCTGCCACGACCCAACGCCGGATCCGTCGTTCGCACAATAGTTCCGACAGGGACCGGTCAATGGCTGACCGAATTCGGTCAATGGCTTGATTCTGCGGCTTCCGCAGG
The DNA here is from genome assembly GCF_040683335.1 of Kitasatospora sp. NPDC093806. NCBI lineage: Bacteria > Bacillati > Actinomycetota > Actinomycetes > Kitasatosporales > Streptomycetaceae > Kitasatospora > Kitasatospora sp. NPDC093806. Next base: position 127,291 of record NZ_JBFBDO010000002.1, on the reverse strand, counting down.
CGGTGCCTCGCCGAGGGCGCCGACGACGCCCTGGGCGAGGACGGCGACCGACTCCACTTCCTCGCCGGCCTTGCCCCACGGGCCGTCCTGGGTCAGGACGGTGCGGGTACCGAGCAGCCGCAGGGTGGTCCGGTCGAAGATCCACTCGAAGCGCCGACCGTCGTTCACCCGGGCCACGGCCACCCCGTGCCGGCCGGTGGCGTCGACGGCGTCGTCGACGGTCTGCACTCCGGGGATGCGCGCGGCGGCGCGGTAGAGCGTCGAGCTCGCCAGGGGCGGGACGACCGAACCGCGCAGCAGGTCGCCGATGGCGATGAAGGCCTCGTGGTCGGCGCCGGTGGTGGAGCCCGAGCCGGTGCCGTGGTTGAGCCGGGTGTCGGAGTGGATCAGCGTCAGCAGGGTGTCCGGGTCGGTGGGGAGGTTGGCCAGCAGGCGGTAGGTGGGGGAGTTCAGCGAGCCGCGGGGGACGGCGGGGAGCTGTTCGTCGGTGCCGTCGTGGCGTTCGAGACCGGTGCGGGTGCCGTCCACGGCGGTCCAGCGTTCGGCGGTCTCGGTGGTGGCGGTGCGGGCCATCGTGCCGTCGGGGGCCTCGGTGAGGGTGACGGTGTGGCCGACCGTCCGGAGGTAGGTGAACTGGGCGTCCTGGGCGGGGGACTGCGGGAGGCCGTAGGCGACCTTGGCGATCCGGTCGAGGAGTTCGACGGAGGCGGCGGTCGCGGGTGGGGGCGGGTCGCCGGGGGAGGTGCTGTCGGGGACGAGGGTCAGGGCGGTGACGGCGGCGGCGGTGGTGGCGGCGGCGACCAGGACGAGGCCGCGCCAGCGGGTGGTGAGGGCGGTGAACGGGCGCGGGCGGCGGTCGAACTCGGTCAGCAGGAAGTCGCGCCGGGCGGCCAGGTGGGAGGGGGAGGGGACCGGATGGGGTGGCGGGGGGAGCAGCCGGGCGAGTTCACGCCGCTCGCAGTGCTCGTCCCACTCGGTGTGCTCGGTGTGCTCGGTGCGTGTGTTGCTCATGGCCGCCTTTCCTGGTGGTGGCCCACGGACTGATGGCTGATGGCGAGGCTGGCGGTGGGGGCGGCGGGGGCGGGCATGGTGGCGGCGGGCGGGGGGAGGACGGCGCACCGTGGCTCGGGGGGATCGTCGGCGTCCACGATCCGACGGAGCTTGTCCCGGACCCGGGAGAGGCGGGAGCGGACGGTGCCGACGGGTATGCCGAGGGCCTGGGCGGCCTCGGCGTAACCGAGGCCGGACCAGACGACGAGCGTGAACACCTCGCGCTCGGCGCAGCCGAGCTGGTCGAGGGCCCGGACGGCGGCTGCGGCGGTGCCGGCGTCGGTGATCCGGCCGACGACCTCGTCGGCGAAGTCGGGGATCGGGTCGCGGCGGGGGAGGCGGGACATGGCGTCGCGGTGGCGGCGGGCGGTGCGGGCGGTGTTGCGGAGGACGTTGGTGGAGATGGCGAGGAGCCACGCGCGGGGGTGGAGGACCTCGTCGCGGAGCTTCTTCCGGAGCCGCCAGGCTTCGAGGAAGGTGAGGGAGACGATGTCGTCGGCGATGTCGCGGTCCCCGGTGGATCTGTACGCGTGGGCGAAGATCGTTCGGGCGTGCTGATCGTAGAGCTCGGCGAACAGCTGGCGCTCGCCGGCCTGCGAATGCTTACTGGACAAGGAGGCCTCCACGCAGATGTGGTGTCCGCAGAGCGCGAGCGGTTCCGGGGAAGTTGGAGAAAGGTCGATCACACGTCGAACTCCCCGTTGCGCACCCCGTCGAGGAGGTCACGCCACTCGGCGACGGTGAGCCGGGCTATGGAGGAGGGCTGGAGGCTGCTTCGCACGTAGACGGCATCGCCTGTGATGGCCACCTCGGGGCAGTTGTTGCCATCACCACAGAGGCTGGGCTTCCGCCACGGGAGTTCTTCCACTGGATTCCTCACAGGTCCTTCAGGATGCCGGAGATGAGTTCGCAGGACTCGGTCGGGCCGAGAGCGCGGTCTCGCATCGCACCGATGATGTTCCGGTAGTTCTCAAGTTGGTTCACCTCGGTCAGAAACGCCGGTGATCCCACGGAGTCCAACTGGACGGTATCGAGGCGGGGCACCGGACCCTGGGCGTACATGACGGCCTGGCCCGCACCCTTGAAGCCCCCTGATCGGAACTCCAGAACGCGCAGGGTGATGTTGGGCTGCTCGGCCAGCGCCAGCATGTGCTTGAGCTGGGCCCTTGCCACGCCGGCTCCACCGAACTCCATCCGCAGCGCGGCCTCATGCACGATCGCCTCGTAGTCGAGGTCGCCGCGAGAGAGGATCTGCGAGCGGCGAAGTCGATTCTCCACTCGCGCCTCGACGTTCAGCGGTCGCAGTGGAGGATAGACCTCGCGGAATATCTCCCTTGCGGTGTCCTCGGTCTGCATCAGCCCGGGTGCATGGCAGATCTGATAGGTCGAGATGCCATGGGCGTGGTGCTCGACCTCGGAAATCTCCAGTATCCCCGCAGGGACCAGCCCTCGGTGTTCCTCCCACCAGCCCTTTGACCTGTCGGCGGCCATTGCGGCAACAGCGTCGACGTACGCGGAGTCGCCTTCTTCGTACTCGTCGGCGAGGGCGATCACGCGCTCGCTGCTGACCGGGTAGGTGCCCTGTTCGATCAGCGTGACCTTGCTGCGGTCCACTCCGAGAACGGCAGCAGCGTCACCTGCCGTGCGGCCGGCGGCTTCTCGCATCTTTCGAAGCTCGATGCCGACCCGCTTACGGCGTGCGGTCGGGATAGGTGGCATGTGCCAAGCATCTACCGCTGCGAGTGTGCCAGTCCAGCCCGGCGATAGGCACATCTTCTCTGATCGACTGGCAAATTTGCCGTCCCGTGCCCTACAGTCTGTGATGCACCGCTCACTGGACGGGTAGTCATCAACCTTCCGTCGTGCGGAAGTTGCCGTTTGGTGCGCCCCCACCTACACCGCTGGGAGAATCCCCATGTGTAACCGCAACACCCCCTCCCTCACCATCTCCCGCTGCGCCCTGCGCGACGCGATGGCCCGCTCCTCCTTCGACCCCGACGCCATCGCCGACGCCGAGCTCGCCCTCGTCGAACTGATCGTCAACGCCTGGAGGCACGGCCGGACCGAGTCCCCCGTCGTCCTCCTCCTGGTCCTCGACCGGACGCTCCGCGTCTCCGTCGGCGACGACTCCTCCGACCTCCCCGACCGCACCGCCCCGGCCGGCCTCGCCGAGTCCGGCCGGGGCCTCCAGCTCGTCGAGGGACTCACCCACCGCTGGGGCGTCGAGCCGCAGAAGCGCGGCAAGCTCGTCTGGTTCGAGTTGGACGCCGCCGCGTGACCGCTCTCGGTCTGCTGATCCTCATCCTGGTGGCCGCCGTCGTCGGCGGCGTCTGCCAGGTCCGCTCGCAGGCTCTCCGTGATCGCCACCGCGACCACGATCAGCGCATATCCGACTGACTCACCCGCCGGAAACGTGCGTCCGGCCTGGCCGACTGCCCGACGGCCAGGCCGGACCACGTGCGCATGCCCTGCGCTCCAATCGTCTCCGCCCTGACGGGTGCGCGTCCATCTGCCGATCGGCTGGAGGAAACTCCTCCTCCAAGCGCAGCGCATTCCGGAAACGCACTGCTCCCCGCCGTACATGACGGCACATCACACCGCGCCGACACGCCCCCTGACCGCCGCCACCCGGTCCGCCAACGGCCCCGGCTCGATGAACACGCACTCGTATCCCAACGAGGCGTACGCGTCCAGGTGGACCTGTTCGAACCGCAGCGCCTCCTCGAAGCCGATCCGCCGCGCCTCGGTCGGCGTGACGAACCCGAGGTTCCGGACGAACAACACCTCCCGCTCGTAGACCCGCCGCTCCCGGATGCGTTCCAACTCCCGGGCCAGGGTCGAACCGACGGGATGGCCCAGGTAGGTGGCCAGGGCGAAGGTGCAGACCGGCGACCGGTCGTAGATCTGCACCCGGCCGTCCAGGGCCGCCGCCCGCTCCTGCCGTCGGCGCTGCAGATCGGTGATCGCGTCCACGAAGGACGGTTTCGTCCACGGCGCGGGGTCGCCCTGGGCCTGCCGCAGGGCGATGACGTCCGTCGCCGCTTCCTCGACGACGGTGTAGCCGTCGTACTCCAGCGAACGAAGGATCGCCGTCTTTCCGGCGCCCGGGGTGCCGGTCAGGATGTAGCGCTTCATCGGTGCCCTCACATTCGGGATCGCAACACATCGACCTCACAGCCCGGCGCGAACGGGTCGAAGCCGTGCTCGACCAGCCAGCGAACCGCCAGCAGGCTCCGCAACGACCACCACGCGTGGATCACCTCGACATCCACCTCGCCGCCGTAACCGGCGATGACGTCGTCGAGACGCTCCTCGTGTCCGAGCGTGAAGGTGGCGAGGTCGTACAGGGCGTCCCCCCGCCCCGCCTCGGACCAGTCGATGATCCCGGTGACCTCGCCGCCTTCCACGAACACGTGCGCGATCTGCAGGTCGCCGTGCGTGAATGCCGGAGTCCACGGCCGGAACGCGGCCTCCGCGACTCGGCGGTTCCGGGCGACCAGCTCGGCGGGCAGGACACCGTTCGTCACCAACAACTCGCACTCATCACTGAGTTCCGCCGCCAGCGCGGCCACATCCCGCCCGGCCCGACCGGACCAGGACGGCAGCGGCGCGTCATGCAGCCTCCGGATGGCGGCACCCGCTGCGGCCCACTCCGCCGGCGCCCCGGTCGACGGCCCGCCGAGGCGCCCGAGCGTCCGCCCCGGGACCGCCGTGATCGCGAGTACGGGCGGCCTGTGCCACAGGACCTCCGGAGTCGGCACCGGCGCCAGGGCCATCGCCGCCACCTCGACATCGATGCGCGCCTGATCGGCGTCCACCTTCAGGAAGACATCCCCGACACGCAACGTCGCACGCTCGGAATGGGCGACGACGACCTCGACCTCATCCATGGCCGCCCAGTATCCCGGCCACCCCCTACCACCGTCGCCGGATTTCTCACGTGCGACGACGCGGCACCGGCTTCTGCGGGGAGTCGAGCCACACCGTGTGCGCGTCCGGGGTGACCGTGAGGCCGAACCGGTCGAAGCCGGGGCGGCCGTGCCCGTCCCACCAGCGCCAGGTGGCCTCCACCTCGTCCCAGAGCTTCCGGGGGCCGGACTGGTACACCTCGTACGCCGTGCAGCCCCGCTCGTAGTCGGCCGATGCCCACGAGAGGGTGTCCCGGCTGTAGAGCCACAAGGTGTACGCGCCGTCGCCGTAGCGCTCCGCCCGCCAGAACGCCCCGGGCACGCCGGCCCCGATGACGAACTGCTCGAACCACCCGCCCGTCTCCGGAGGAGCCAGGCGGGTGGTGCTTCTCACTCCGTCCGCCGGCCACTCCCGGCCGCGCAGGTAGTCCTCGAAGGGCGGCCGGTCGGTGCGCTGTTGGCGCAGCCGCATGAACGCCGAGTTGCGGGTGAGCCTGCCGCTCGCGCCGGTCCCGTCGTCGTTCACGGTCAGCCGGACGATCTGCTCGCCGCCGTACTCGGTACCGAACGGCGCCACGATGATCCCGCCGGGCGCCGTCTGCGTCAGCCATGCCGGAGGGATCTCCAGCAGGGAGCAGGTGGCGATGATCCGATCGTGCGGAGCGCCGTCGGGCCAGCCGTGCCGCCCGTCACCCTCGACGACGGTCGGCTCCAGTCCGGCCCGGTCCAGGTTCTCCCGGGCGCCGCGGGCGACATCCGGGTCGAACTCGACCGACACCACGTTGGGGCCTCCCAGGCGGTGGGCCAGCAGGCCCGCGTTCCACCCCGTGCCGGTTCCGACCTCCAGCACTTTGTCTCCTGGGCGCACGTCGAGGTCTTGGAGCATCGAGAACACCATCGTGGGCATGGAGTTGGACGAACTCGGGGTCGTCCCGAGTTCGTCCCCCGCGTGTTCCCCGTCGTCCCACTGCGTGGTCAGTGGGACGTCCGCGTGGACCGCCCGCCACCACGCCTCGGGGTCCTGCGACCGGTATACCACCGCCGTCTGCCGGGTGCCGTCCGCGATGCCCGGCCAGATGCGGTCCGGGACGAACAGCTCCCGGGGAACGGCCTTGAAGGACGGGAGCCAGTCCGAGAAAAGTGCGCCGCTCGCCACCAGCGCGGAGGCGAGCCCCTGGGGGCCCGCCTCCTTGTGCGTCTCGCCGGTCACTTGCCGCCGCCGCCCGCCGGGGCCGAACCGTCCGAGGTGTTGCCACCCTCGTCGGAGCCGCCGCCGCCGTGCCCGGCGCCCTTGTTGCTGTCGTCCTGCTGCTTGCCGCCCTTGCCGTCGCCGGACCCACCGCCGTGCTTGCCCATGGTTCTTCCCCTCTGGACAGGCCGAGGTAGCTCCTCGGCCGCCTGCTTCGCTGATGCTCGCGAGGCTACGGACGGCAAGGTGCCGATCTCTACGAACTTGCATGAGCTTGCGCGCCAACTTTGATGCTGAATAGTGAGATTGACGGCACGTCTGCTGCTCGGAGATGCTTACGCAAGCCCGAGCAGGCACCTAGACCAGGGAGCCGGCCATGGCCGTGGAGTTCGTTGGCATCGACCCCGACAGCGACCGGGACCACTGCCCCACCGTGTGGGTGGACCCGGAGGCCCAGGAGATCCTCTTCCAGGGGTGGAACCCGCGCCCCGAGATCCAGACGGAATGCGAGGGAAGCAGCCCCGCGAACGGACCGGTGCCCGACAATGAGGCCATCGTCAGGCTTCCGGCCCGGATGGTACCCATGATCAGGGAGGCGTGTGATGCCATCGAGCGTGCCCGGCTTCGCTGAGCTGCTTGGGCAATGTGAGCGCTCCGCCGTTCATCTGGAGCTGCGCGACTCGTACGCCCCGACGGAGCGATTTGATGCCTGGCAGCACGGTGAGCGGATCAGCTGGGAGGACCGGGAGTCCTGGTGGCACCCGTATGACCAGCTGATCGCGGACACCGTGTCGCGAGGTGTGGTCATCCGCCGAGCCCGAGTCGTCTCCGAGCCGGTGTCCGAGTACATCCGGTGGGAGCACTACGTCACCCACGCCAACATCACAGCGGGAGAGCAGGTCCGCTGGCTGCCACGGCGGCGGGCCACGAGCATTGCCCTGCCGGGGAACGACTTCTGGCTCTTCGACGGTGCCTTGCTTCGGGTGCACCACTTCTCGGGGGACGGCGGCGTGGTCGAAGACGAGATCACGGCGGACCCCGAGGCCGTGGCCCTGTGCGCCACCGCTTTCGAAGCGGTCTGGGAGAAGGCGATTCCGCACCACCTGTACGAGATCTGACGAAGGCCGGCTCGGCTCCATGCCCGCACACCCCTCCGAAAGCGTTCAGAAGGCTCGCGAAGCCCTGGCCGGTCGGCTGGGCGAGCTTCGGAAGGACGCGGGGATCAGTGGGCGGGAGTTGGCCGTCAGGTGCGGCTGGTCGGAATCGAAGTCGTCCCGGATCGAGAACGCCCGGACGCCTCCCTCCGACGCCGACATCAAGGCGTGGTGCCACGCCTGTGGCGCCGACGATCAAGCCGCCGACCTCATCGCCGCCAACCGGCAGTCCGCCGACGCCCATGTGCAGTGGAAGCGACTCCAGCGCAGTGGGCTCCGCCTCCTGCAGGAGTCGGTCGGAGACCTGTACCGACAGACCAAGGTGTTCCGGGTCTACGTCTCCGACGTGATCCCCGGGTTCCTCCAAACGCCCAGGTACGCCGCCGCCTTGCTCTCGGCCATCGCGGACTTCCGGGGAACCCCGGACGACGTGACCGACGCCGTGGCGGCCCGCATGAGGCGCAACGCGGTGCTGACCAACGGCGCACACCGCTTCTCCTTCGTGCTGGAGGAGTCCGTGCTGCGGTACCGCGTGTGCGGCGCCGAGACCATGGCGGCACAGCTCGGCCACCTGCTCGGGGTCATGGATCTCCCGAACGTCGCCGTGGGCATCGTCCCGTTCGCGGCACAGCGGGCCGTGTGGCCCATGCCGACCTTCACCATCTTCGATGCCGCCAGGGTTCACGCGGACACGCTGGACGCGGCCGCCACCCTCACGCAGCCCGGCCAGATCGACCTGTACGCCCGGGCGTTCGATCGGCTCTCGCAAGGGGCGGTCCGGGGTGGCCCGGCGCGCTCGCTGGTGGCCGACGCACTGGCGCGGCTGGACTGATGTCCGCGATCGGGATCGCGTATGGGCTCTGTTCCTAGGCCATCGCGCCGCCGGTGTTGCGGATCAGCTGCTGGAGCACCTTCATCGTGGTGACGTAGTCGGCGTCGTCGATGCCCTGGTGGATGAGCGCGCGGATCGCCGGGGCGTGCTGCTTTAGGTCGTTGCGCGCGGCCTCGCCCGCCTCGGTGATCCAGAGCCGCTGCTCGGCGTCCCGGCTGAGCCAGCCGAGCTCCACCAGGACCTCCGCCTCGGCCGCCAGGTCGTCCTCGGCCCGGAGGTAGGAGCTCATGGCCTGCTGGAGCTCGGGGACCGTCATGCCCTGACCGTCCGGCGAGATGTCGTTCTTCGACAGGTTGCGCAGTAGCCAGAACTGCGGCTGGCTGAATCCCCGTTCGGCCTGCTGGGCCCGGGTGAACGCGATGGTGGCCTCGTAGGCCAGCCGGGTCCAGTAGGCGGCCGGCTGCCCGGCGAGCTCGGCGTCGGTCATCTGCTGATCGGTGGTCATGTCGTACCCCCTGTACGTGATCTCTGATGTCGACAACCGTAGAACTTCAAGCTCACTTGAAGTCAAGCCCGCCCCGCAGGCCGCGCACTGCTACCGTCCCGGGATGACGAGATCCATGCAGTACGCCATCCCGGCCGTCGCTCTCGCGTTCGGCCTGGTGTTCGCCGGATTGCTCATGCTCCCGAGCCTCCTCGCCGACGACCCCCCGCCGAGCCCGGTCGGCCGGTGGGTGGGCACCGGTGAGGCGGGCACCCGGCTGGAACTCCTGGACGGCGGACGGCTCGGCCCGTCCGTCGTACCGGCCGCCGCCTGCGAGGACTCCTCGGCGGTGCTGCCGACGGCCGACCTGCTGGAGGTCGCGGACGGCACCTGGGAGGACCACTGGGAAACGGACTCGGGCTACCTGGTGGAGGTGCGGTTCGACCGGCCCCGGCGATGCCTGCTGATGTTCACCAACAGCGCCGACAAGGGGACGGGTCGCAGGCTTCTGCAGAACGTTCAGGACAACCCCTGGGATCTGAGACCCTCCGCGTGAGGCCCGCATGCCGACTGCCCGATGGGCACGGCGCGGACATGTAACGGATCGTCAAGTTCGGTGCCTCTCATCTGTGGGGGGCGCGATCACGCCGATGGCGCCCCGCGATACGACACCGACCGAGGAATCCGGGGATCGAGACATGAGGCGAGTACGACACTGGGCCGCGGCCGCGCTGGCGGCTTCCGTGCTGATGGCGGCGACGGCCACCGGGGCCACCACGGCCGCGGCGGCCGGGGCGCCGGAGGCCGACGGCGCGCGGGCGGCGGGGGCGCGCTTCACGCCGGCGAAGCTGCCGCTGGAGGGCGCGGTGCTCAGCTCCGGCGCGCAGCTCGACGCCCGCACCACCTGGGTGGCCGGGTTCCGGATCACCGAGGTCGGCCAAGGGTTGCGGTTCACCCCGGTGGTCGCCGAGCGGGTGGGCGGGGACGGTGCCTGGCGCGAACTCCCGGCCCCCGCTCCCGACTTCGACGGCCGGGCGACGGCGCTGGCGGGCAGTTCGCCGCGCGACGCCTGGCTCGTGGGCGATCGCGAGCCGCGCACCGGCCGGATCCTCGCCCGGCACTGGGACGGCACCGCGTGGACCGGCACCACCGTCGAGCCGCCGCCCGGCGAGGTCGGCTCCCTCTATCTGCTCGGCGCCTCCGCACCGCGGCCGGGCCGGGCCTGGGCGGTCGGCGGTGCGGCGGTCGTCACCTCCCGGACCCCGGGCCCGGTCCCCGGGAGCGACACGGTGGAGCAGCGGACCACCGGACTGGTCGAACGGTGGGACGGTACCGCCTGGCACCGGCTCGCCGTTCCCGAGATCGACGGGAACTGGTGGCTCAGCTCCGTCACCGAGATCGCGCCGGACGACGTCTGGGCGGTCGGGAACACCGCCTACCCCGACGACCAGCCCGTCCTGCTGCACTACGACGGCCGGGCTTGGACCAGGGTCGCCGCCCCCGCCTTCACCGGGCTCTACGGCGAGTACCAGAGCGTCGCGGCCGCCGGGCCCGACGACGTCTGGGTGGTGGGCCGGGCCGTCCTGACCGACAAGGACCGCGGCCACCCGCTGGTCGCCCACTACGACGGCCGCTCCTGGAGCACGGTGGCCGCCCCGGAGGGCGTGGCGGGCAAGCTGTGGTCGGTCACCGCCGTCCCGGGCGGCATGGCCGCCGTCGGCTGGGAGGCGAACGGCGGGCCGGACCGGCCGCTCGGCCTGCGCTTCACCCACGGCCGCTGGGAGACGCTCGACCTCGCCGTGCCCGGCTACGCCGACCTGTCCTACCAGGCGGTGGTGGCCGGGCCGGGCGGCCGGCTGACCGCCGTGGGCGCCGGCATCACCCCGAAGTCGTCGACCTACCAGCCGATGGTGCTCACCGGCCGCAGGTGACGCCGTCCTGATCCTGTCCCTGCCCCTGCTCCCGCGCCCGGTCCGGGTGCGGGAGCAGGGGCACGCGTGGAGCCGGACGGTCGGTTCGCCGCTCGGCGCCGTTCGGGGCGCGCGAGGTTCAGACGCGGCCACCGGACCGACCCCGACTCATCCTCGGAATGCCGCGAGGCCGCCCGAAACGCTCAGGGACCCGGCCCCGGCCGCCGGAGCGGCCGTCCCGCACAGCGTCTTGACCGCGAGCTTGACGACCGCCTCCTCCAGGCCCGACTGGTCCGCGCCCTCGTAGGTGTTGTACGACAGCGCCACCTGCCGCTCCCCGCCCGCCGTGCCGAACAGCAGCGTGCCCCAGCCGGGCAGTCCGCCGTCGTGCCCCCAGAGCGGGCCGCAGCCGAAGTCCGCCCGGGCCACGCCGAGTCCGTAGTCCGACACGCCCGAGCCGGTCGGCACCGTCCGGGTCAGCTCCGCCTGTTCGGCCGGGCGCAGCAGCTTGCCGCCGAACAGGGCGGCGTGGAAGCGGGCGAGGTCGGCGGTGGTGGAGATGCCGTTGCCCGCCGCGTCGGCGACGGTCGGGTTGAGCCGGGTGATGTCCGCCGGACCCGCCGGCATCTTGGCGTACGCGCGGGCGTGCGGGCCGTACAGGCCGGTCGCGGAGCCGGGGAAGACGGTGTCGTCGAGGTGCAGCGGCCGGACGATCCGCCGCTCGACCTCGCTCTGCCAACTGTTCCCGGTGAGCTTGTCGATCAGCATCCCGGCGAGGATGTAGTTGGTGTTCGAGTAGCGCCACCGCTCGCCCGGCGCGAAGTACGGCGCGTGCGACACGCCGACCGCGGCCAGCTGCTCCGCCCGGTAGTCCTGCCAGCGGCGCTGGCCGTAGACGTAGTCGGGGAAGTCCTTCTCGTCGTGGTAGAGGAACTGCGGGTCCTCCAGGTAGTCGTACAACCCGCTGGTGTGGTTGAGCAGTTGGCGGACGCTGATCGCCCCGCCGTTCGGGACCACGCCCGGCAGGTGGCGCTCGATCGGGTCGTCCAGCCGCAGCTTCCCCTCGGCGACCAGCTGGAGCACGACCGTCGAGACGAACGCCTTCGTCACGCTGCCGATCCGGAACCGCCCGTCCGCCCTGGCCGGCTGCCCGGTGGCCAGGTCGGCCTTGCCCGCCGCGCCGCGCCAGACCCGGCGGCCGTCCTGCCGGACCTCGGCGAACGCGGCCGTCGCGACGCCGCTCTCGACGAACGCCCGCACCTCCGCCTGCGCGTCGACGCCCGCCCGCGTGGTCGTCGCCGTCGGTGCGGTCGGTGCCGCGATCGCCGCGGGGGCGAGCGCGACCACGCTCGCCCCCGCCAGTGCGGCGGCGGCCAGCCGCAGCCCCAACCGGCGCTTCCCGTGCGGAGCTTGAGCTTGAGTAGACAGCAAGATGAACCACCCTCCCGGCCCGGACCTCCGGGCCCTCGTCAGTCAGATTCGCACTCGTCGGCCCGGGCCCGCGTCGCCCCCACGGGTTGCTTCGCCCGCCCCCGGCCGTCCCCCGGAGGACGCGCGCCACCCGGCCGAACGGCGGGGGTGGTGCGCGTCCGTTTCACCGTCAGCGGGGTTGACGCGGACCGCTACGGCTTGTTCAACGCAGGATCGTCAGCGGCGAGTCGGTTGCGGTCTCCTTGGCCGTCGGCACGTTCGCGCCGCACGCCGCCTTGAAGAGGAAGTCCGCGAACGACCGGCCGCCGTCCGGCGGCTCGACGCCCTCCAGCCCGTTCTGGGAGAGCGCGAACTGCCGCGACCCGTCCTTCGCCCCGAGCAGCACCGTGCCGTAGCCGGGGATGCCGCCGGTGTGGCCCCAGGCCTCGCCGCACGGCAGCTCGTACCGGATCACGCCCAGCCCGTACTCCGCGCCGATTCCCGGCGCCGGGACGACCGCCGTCATCTCCGCCAGCCGCGCCGCCGACAGCAGCTTGCCGCCGAACAGGGCGGCGTGGAAGCGGTTGAGGTCGGCGGTGGTGGAGATGCCGTTGCCCGCCGCGTCGCCGACGGTCGGGTTGATCAGCGTGACGTCCGCCGGGCCCTCCGGCAGCTGGACGTAGCCGTGCGCGTGCGGGCCCGGGATGCGCGGCGAGGAGTACGGGAAGACCGTGTCCCGCAGCTTCAGCGGCTTGACGATCCGCCGCTCGACCTCGCTCTGCCAGCTGCGGCCGGTCAGCTTGTGGATCAGCATCCCGGCGAGGATGTAGTTGGTGTTCGAGTAGTGCCAGCCCTGGCCGGGTGCGAAGTACGGCGCGTGCCCGACCCCGGCCGCGACCAGCTGCTCCGGGCGGTAGTCGGTCCACCGGCCCTTGGCGAGGAAGACCCGCAGGGAGGCCTCGTCGTGGTAGAGGAACTGCGGGTCCTCCAGGTAGTCGTACAACCCGCTGGTGTGGTTGAGCAGCTGTCGGACGGTGATCGCGGCGCCGTTCGGGACCAGGCCCGGCAGGTGGCGTTCGATCGGGTCGTCCAGGCGGAACCGGCCCTCCTCGGTCAGCTGGAGCAGCACCGTCGACACGAAGGTCTTGGTGACGCTGCCGATCCGGAACCGGCCGTCCGCCCTGGCCGGCTGCCCGGTGGCCAGGTCGGTCTTGCCGGCCGCGTCGTGCCAGAGCCGCCGGCCGTTCTCGCGCACCTCGGCGAGGGCGGCCGTGTCGCCGCCGCGCTCGACCAGGGCCCGCAGCTCGGGGCTCAGGTCGACCGCCGCGCGGGCGTCGGCGGACGCGGTGGCCGTCACGGTGTCGGCGTTCCCCACCGCCACCGCCGTCGGTGCGAGGGTGACGACGGTGGCCCCCGCCAGGGTGACGGCGGCGAGGCGCAGGCTGATGCGGCGGCGCGGACGGCCACCGGTCGCTCGGAATCCATGCATGGCGAATCCCTCCCGGGCCCGACCCCCGGGCCCTGCTGCCACGTTCGCACCCGCCCGGCCCCGGCCGCGTCGTCCTGCGGAGGACAACGGACCGGGCCCTGGGAGGTAGTTCCGACGGGACCGGTGTAGGGGGAGGGGTGGCCTCAAATCACCGTCAGGGATGATGACTTGAGGTCACTCACAGCTCAGCGCAGGCGCGAGGAGGACAGGATCGACGCCAGGTGCGCGACCACCATCCCCCAGGTGATCACGGCGATCCCGGCGACCGTCGCCTGGGTGGGATCGGTGTTGCCGACCACCGCGTCCACGACCGCCGCCGCCAGCAGCACCAGCGAGGCCTCGATGCCGTTGGTCACCCGGTGGATCTTGAACACCGAGGCCAGCCGGCGCGCCGTCGCGATGCCCTGCGAACGCGGCTGCGTCGACTCCTCGTCCGCGGGCGCCATCCCGCTGCGCGCCCGCGCCACGTCCACCAGGTCCGTCGACGCCTTCAGCAGCACCACGCCCAGCGCGGCCGCCAGGCCCACCGACACCCACAGCTCCGAGCCGCCCCGGGCCGCCCGCACGCCCGCGCCGATCATCAGCGCGGCGTCCGCCAGGTAGGCGCCCAGCCGGTCGACGTACACCCCGGCCGTGCTGAACTGGCGCTTCCAGCGTGCCACCTCGCCGTCCACGCAGTCGAACAGCAGGAAGCCCTGGAACAGCACCGCCGCCAGCACCGCGCCCGTGACCCCGGGGATCAGCAGCGCGGCGCCGCCGCCGACCCCGCAGACCACCATCAGCCAGGTGAGCGTGTTCGGCGACACCGACGTCCGCACCAGCTGCCGGGTGGCCCGCAGCGAGATGCCGCGCATGTACAACCGCCCGGCCCAGTGCTCCCCGTTGCGGCTCGCCAGCTTCGCCTGCGGCTGGCAGACCTCCCGCAACTCGGCCAACGCCGGAGCAGCGACCGCCATGGCACACCCTTCCCTTCACCCGTGTGATCGTCCGGCTCGTTCCGTCCGGCTCGTTCCGTCCGAACGACGTCCAAACGATCACACAGGCTAGAGGAACCGCGGCGCCCTGCCCGACCGGGGCCTCAGACCAGCGCGACCCCCACCGGCACCGGGGCGCCCCGGTGCAGCCAGGCGCGCTCGGCCGCCGACCAGGCGGTGGTGGTCAGCAGGTAGACCCCGGCCGCCAGCGGCACCAGCGCGGCGAACACCACCGTGCCGAACGACAGGTACGGCAGGAACGCCAGCCCCGGCTGCTGCGGCGTCGCCGTGCCCTGGGCCGCCGCGTCCGCCTGCGCCCGCCGGGCCCGCCGGAACCCGACGTACGCCACCGCCGCCAGCCCCGCGTACAGCAGGCCGAACACCGCCCACTGCCCCGCGCCCTGGGCGCCGCCCACGTGCAGGCCCAGCGGGGTGCCGAACAGGGTGTGGCCGAGCAGGTCGTTCGGGGTGGTGAACAGGCGGTACATCACCGAGAAGAACGGGAGCTGCACCAGCATCGGCAGGCACCCGGCGAACGGCGAGGCCTTCTCCTCCCGGTACAGCTCGGCCAGCGCGGCCTGGAGCTTCTCGGGGCGGCCCTTGTGCTTGCGGTTCAGCTCGGCGATCCGCGGCGCCAGCCGGGCCCGCGTCTTCTCGCCCCGCGCCGCCGCCCGCGCCAGCGGGTGCAGCGCCAGCCGGACGCAGACGGTGAACAGGACGATCGCGAGCGCGGTCGGCACCACGTGGGCGAGTGCGGCGACGGCGTCGTGGGCCAGGCCGACGGCCGGGTCGAGGATGGCGAAAACGGACATGCTGGGCGAGCCCTCCGGGGTCTCGGGAAACGAGTGAACGGCGGAGGACGGCCACGCTGGGCCCAGGGATGGATCGGTGGGGGACTTCTCCGGGGGTTACGCGGCCGCCGGGGCCGCACCCGGGGCCCTCGGACGTCGCCGGCCACGGGCGTCCGGATCCCGCTGCGGAAGGAACGCGGTCCGGAACGCGCGCCTGCGCAGCACCCCGTCCCGCACCGCCGCCGGCGCCCGCGCACCCAGCAGTCGGGCGACGACCAACGCCCCCGCGACCGCCCCGGTCACCAGCACCACGGCAGCGGCGGCCGCCACCGACGTCAGCGACCCGCCACCCTCGGCGAGCCAAGCCCCGCTCAGCACCCGGAGCACCCCGAGCAGCATCGCGACCACCGTCACGTCATGCTCCTCTCCCGCGCTCCGGACCCGATTCGTGCTGTCAGCCACCCTAGACGATCGACCACGCCTCCCGGTTCCCGAGAGCGCGACGGATCCGCGGGGTGGATCTGCGCGGGGTGTAGCCAGCGGTGCTACACGGGGCTACCTTGGGGAGCATGAAGACGATTACCCAGCGGGAGTTCCGGAACAACTCCGCCGCGGTGATGGACGCGGTGGAGGCGGGGGAGACCTTCCACATCACCAGGAACGGGGTCGAGGTCGCGGAGCTGCGGCCGGTGTCCGGGCGGCGGCGGCTCACGGCGGAGGAGCTGGTGGCGCGGCACGTGAAGCTGCCGCGGGTGGACTACCAGCAGATGCGCAAGGAGTCCGAGGAGTACTTCGGGCCGGAGGAACTGGTCGGGGACGAGGACGGCGACCCGTTCGAGCGGCCGCGTGGCTGAGCGGCGGCGGGCGCCCCGGCGGCGGCCGGCCGGGGTGCTGGACACCTGCGTCTACATCGACCTGGCCCTGCTCAGCCCCACCGACCTGCCCGCCGTGCCGGAGCTGACCGCGATCACCTTCGCCGAGCTCCAGCAGGGCGTCTCGATGGCCCGCGACCCGGTCAGCCGGGCGGCCCGGCTGGAGGTGCTGGGCGCGGCGATGGCCGACTTCGAGCCGCTGCCCTTCGACGCGGACGCCGCCGCCCGCTACGGCACCCTGGTCACCCTGACCATCGCCGCCGGCCGGCAGCCGCGCCCGCGCCGGATCGACCTGATGATCGCCGCCATCGCCTCCGCCCACGGCCTGCCGCTGTACACGCGCAACGTCGCCGACTTCAAGGGCCTCGGCTCGGCCGTCGAGGTCATCGGCATCTGAACCCCCTCAGCCGGGACAGCTGACCGCCGCCGCACCGTCCCGCTCGACCCGGTCGGCGAGGTCGGCCGCGGCGAGGAGGGAGGGTTTGCGGCGGCGGGTGCGGTGGGTGATGACGTGCGCGCCGGCGGCGGCGGTGATGGCGAGGACTGCGTAGTGCGGCCGACCGGTCAGCTCGATGAACAACCAGCGGGTGGCGAGGAAGAGCAGGAAGCCGAGGCCGACGATCACGGCCAGCAGGGCGCCCAGCCCGGAGGCGTCGGAGGCGAGGCCGGAGGAATCGAGGTTGAAGCGGCGGAGACGACGAAAGCGCTTCGGCTTCGACTTCGGTTTGGGTACGGCGCCGGGGCTGCCGAGCCAGACGACGTAGAGGCAGATCCGCTGACGGTCCGGCCCGGCCACCTCGACGTAGCCCGTGAAGTTGATGCTCTCGCCCCTGGCCCAGCTCCGGCGTTGCAAGGCCATCATGCGGGACTGGCCGTATCCGCCCACCCCGACGCTCATCGGCCGGCCGCCGGGGTGAGGGCGGTGGCGCCGTCGCGTTCGACGCGGTCGGCGAGGGTGGCGGCGGCGATGAAGGCGTGTTTGCGGCGGCGGGTGCGGTGGGTGATGACGTGCGCGCCGGTGGCGGGGGCGGTGGCGAGGACGGCGTAGTGCGGGCGGCCGGTCAGCTCGATGAAGAGCCAGCGGGCGGCGAGGCCCAGGAGGAAGAGGGCGGCGAGCGGGTACAGCACGGTGGCCACGGCGCCCAGGGCCTCCATGAGCCAGAGCCGGCGTCTCCCGGCGCGGTCGACGGCGGGTGGGGCGGGGATCGCCCCGGCCCAGACGACGCGGATGTTCACCGTCACGTCGTCCGGGCCGGTCACGGTGACCGGGGCGAGGTGGGCCTGTTCGCCCCGGGCCCAGAGGCGTCGCTGCAGGGCGAGTGCCTCGGCCCGGGTACGGCGGGCCGACTCTGCGGCGTCGGCCTGGCCTTGGTGGTAGCGCTCCTCCCAGGTTCGCATGCCGTGCAGCGTAGGCGAACGAGGTGACGGGTCGTCAGGGGTGGTGGGAGGAGTTCAGCGGAGTTCAGTCGTGGGCGGGTTCGAGGCGGACGGCGGTGCCGGTGGCGGCGGAGGCGCGGGCGGCCTCCAGCACGGTGAGGGTGGCGACGGCGTCGCGCGGGTCGACCGGGGGCGGGGTGCCCGGGGTGGTGAGGGCGGCGGCGACGGCCGCGTAGAAGGCGGGGTAGTCGCCGGGGTCGGTGGGTTGGGGGACGGCGGACTCGTCGGTGCCGAGGGTGCCGTGGTGGGCCGGGGCGTCGGCGCCCCAGGGGGCGGTGCCGTCGGGGCGGCGGCCGGCCCGGAGGTCGGCCTCCTGCGGGTCCATGCCGGACTTGACGTAGCCGGCGGTGTCGCCGAGGACCCGCAGGCGCGGGCCGACGAGCGGGGTGATCGCGCTGGTCCACAGGTGGGAGCGGGTGCCGTTGGCGTGGGTGAGGGCGAGGAAGGCGTCGTCGTCGACCACCGCGCCGTCGCGCCGGACGTCGATCTCCGCGTACACCGTCTCGACCGGCCCGAACAGGGTGAGCGCCTGGTCGACGAGGTGGCTGCCCAGGTCGTACAGGGTGCCGCCGACCTCGGCCGGGTCGGCGAGCTCGCGCCAGCCGGGCTTGGGCTTGGGCCGGAACCGCTCGAAGCGGGACTCGAAGCGGTGCACCCGGCCGAGCGCGCCCTCGCGGACCAGGCGGGCGGCGGTCAGGAAGTCGCCGTCCCAGCGGCGGTTCTGGAAGACGGTGAGCAGGGTGCCCTGCGACTCGGCGAGGGTGCAGAGGTCGAGGGCCTCGGCGGCGGTGCCGGCCAGCGGCTTGTCGACCACGGTGGCCAGTCCGGCACGCAGGGCCGCCCGGGCGAGCGGGGCGTGGGTGCGGTTGGGGGAGGCGATGACGACGAGGTCGAGCGCGTCCGGGTCGGCGAGCAGCTGTTCGGGGGTGTCGACGGCGCGGGCGTCGGGGTGCTCGCGGTGCAGCTGGGCCCGGCGGTCGGGGTTGGCGGTGACCACCGCGTCCAGCCGGAGTCCGGGGGTGGTGGCGATCAGCGGGGCGTGGAAGGCGGAGCCGGCCAGGCCGTAGCCGATCAGGCCGACGCGGAGCGGGTCGGTCCCGGTTCCGGTGGGAGTGGAGTGCGCGGAGGTGGTCATGCGCCCTACTCAACCACGGTGCGCCCGGTTGGCCCCGGTTTCGGCATCGGCTCGGGAGTCGGGGGCGGAGGGTGTGGCGGGGGTGCGTCGCCGCCGCCGCGGTGGGGGCGCGGCGGCGGCCGGTACGGGTGGCCGGTACGCCGGTTCCGCCCCGCCGGGGGGTTCGGGGGGAACCGGCTTGCCCCTCACGCTAACCGCGTCGGGCGGCGCCGCTGAGGGGTCGGCGACGCGGTTAGGGGCCGCTTAAGGCCCTGTTGAGACGACGGGGAGGTTCCGGATCGGCGGGCCGGAGCCGCCACCGGCGAGCCCGGGCCGACCGGGGGCCGGACGTACCCGGCCGGGCCCGGCGGGTATGCGGGCACTGTGGGCCGCGCGGATGGACGACTACGCTGGTCGGCGTTGGGGCAGCCTGTGGCGCCCGGCCGGCCGAGGGTGTCCGGTCCGGAGCGATGTGCGAGATCGTTCAGAACCGTTGCAAGAGGAGACACCTACGTGGCAGAGCGCAAGCCCATCGAATCGTGGCTGACCGACATGGACGGGGTCCTCATCCACGAGGGCACGCCGATCCCGGGGGCCGCCGAGTTCATCACCAAGCTGCGGGAGTCCGGCAAGCCGTTCCTGGTGCTGACCAACAACTCGATCTACACCCAGCGTGACCTGCACGCCCGGCTCGCCCGGATGGGACTCGACATCCCCGCCGAGAACATCTGGACGTCTGCGCTGGCCACCGCCAAGTTCCTCAGCACGCAGCGTCCGGGCGGCACCGCCTACGTGATCGGCGAGGCCGGCCTCACCACGGCCCTGCACGACGCCGGGTACGTGCTGACCGACAGCGAGCCGGACTTCGTCGTCCTCGGCGAGACCCGCACCTACAGCTTCGAGGCGCTCACCAAGGCGATCCGGCTGATCAACCAGGGCGCGCGGTTCATCTGCACCAACCCGGACGAGACCGGCCCGTCCACCGAGGGCGTGCTGCCGGCCACCGGCTCGGTCGCCGCGCTGATCACCAAGGCGACCGGCGTCGAGCCGTACTTCGTCGGCAAGCCCAACCCGCTGATGATGCGCGAGGCGCTCAACACGGCCGGCGCCCACTCGGAGACCGCCGTCATGATCGGCGACCGGATGGACACCGACATCGTGGCCGGGATGGAGGCCGGCATGGAGACCATCCTGGTGCTCACCGGCCTCACCGCGGCCGCCGACGTGGAGCGTTTCCCGTACCGGCCGACCCGGGTGGTCAAGTCGATCGCGGACCTGGTCGAGCTGATCTAGCTGGTCTAGCCTCGGCACTGCTGTCGCGGTCCCCGCCCCCGGCCGACGGTCGGGGGCGGGGACCGTTCGCCGTGCGTCGAGGAGGGGTGGATGAGCACCACGGGGGAGTCGGTGGCCGGGGTCGGGCCGGTGGTGGTGGGGGCGGGGATGGCCGGGCCGGAGGAGAAACGGGTCACCTGGGCGGAGCTCTACTTCGACCTGGTCTTCGTCTTCGCCATCACCCAGGTCTCCGGCCTGCTGCACCACCGCCACGACTGGACGGGCGTCGTCCAGGCCCTGGTGGTGTTCGTGCCGGTCTACTGGTGCTGGGTCGGCACCACCGTGCAGGCCAACATCCGGAACGTGGACACCCCGCGGGACCGGCTCGGCATCCTCGCCGTCGGCCTGACCGGCCTGGTCATGGCGCTGGCCCTGCCCGGCGCGTACGAGGGCCGGGGGGTGCTGCTCGGCGCGGCGTACTGGGCGGCGCGGGTGGTGCTGCTGCTCCTGCTGGTGCGGATCCCGGGCGTCTGGCGCGGCCCGTACGGGGTGGGGGTGCTGGTCAGCGGGCCGCTGCTGCTGGCGGGCGGGCTGCTGCCGGAGGGGCCGCGGATGGTGCTGTGGGCGCTGGCGGCGCTCTGCGACCTGTCCGGGCCGGTGTTCTTCCGCCGCCGGCTGGCCGCGGTCTCCTACCACCCGGAGCACATGCCGGAACGGTTCGCCCTGTTCCTGCTGGTCGCGCTCGGCGAGTCGATCGTCGGGATCGGCGCGAGCGCGGCCGCGACCCGGCTCGACGCGGCCGAACTCGTCGCCGTCACCGCCGCGTTCACCATCTCGGCCGGGCTCTGGTGGCAGTACTTCGTCTACGCGGCCGACGCCATGCGGCACGCGGTCACCGTCGCCGACTCGCGCCGGGACGTCATCCGCCGGGTCTTCCAGTACGGGCACCTGGCGCTGGTCGCCGGGGTGCTGGCGGTGGCGGTCGGCTTCGGCGAGACGGTGGCCGACCCCGGGCGGGCGCTCGGCGCGGGCTCGGTGGCGCTGCTGTACGGGGGCTGCGTGCTGTACCTGCTGACCTTCGGCTACACGCGGTGGATGATGTTCCGCTCGGTCGCGACCACCCGGATCGTGGCGGCGGGGGTGGTGCTGGCGCTCGCGCCGGCGGTGGTGCGGTGGCCGGCGATCGTCGCGCTGCTGGTGCTCGCGGTGGTGCTGGTGGTGCTGAACGTGGTCGAGCACGTCCGGGTGGGGCGGGCCGCCCGGGCCAGCCGTTCCGGGGAGCTGCCCGAGGCTCCGGCGGAGCCGGTTGTCGGTGGGGCTGTGTAGCGTTCGGGGTGGAAAGCGGGCATGCGGCGCGAGGTGGCGGCGCGCCCGGAGGTCGGGGCGGCGCGGCGGTGAGCGGCCGTCCGGTGGGAGGTAGGTGTCGTGACGGAGACGGTCGTGACGGAGACGGTTGAGCCGGGCGTGGACGGGACGGACGCGGGGGCCGCGCTGGAGCTGCCCGAGGCCTGGCGCGAGGTGCTGGGCGCCGAGACGGAGAAGCCCTACTTCGCCGAGCTGGCGGCCTTCGTGGCGGCCGAGCGCGCGCAGCACCAGGTCTTCCCGCCGAGCGGGCAGGAGTTCTCCGCGCTGACGGCGACGCCGTACGAGAAGGTCCGGGTGCTGGTCCTCGGCCAGGACCCGTACCACGACGACGGCCAGGCCCACGGCATGAGCTTCTCGGTGCTGCCGGGCACCAAGACCCCGCCGTCGCTGCGCAACATCTTCAAGGAGCTGGACGCCGACCTCGGCATCCCGGCGCCGGACAACGGCTACCTGATGCACTGGGCCGAGCAGGGCGTGCTGCTGCTCAACGCGGTGCTCACGGTGCGCGCGCACGAGGCCAACTCGCACAAGGCCAAGGGCTGGGAGAAGTTCACCGACGCGGTCATCAAGGCGGTGAGCGCGCGCGAGGAGCCGGTGGTCTTCGTGCTGTGGGGCAACTACGCCAAGAAGAAGCTGCCGCTGATCGACACCGGGAAGCACGTGGTGGTCCAGGGCGCCCACCCGTCGCCGCTCTCCGCCAAGCTGTTCTTCGGCAGCCGGCCGTTCTCGCAGATCAACACCGCGCTGGACGGCTTCGGCGTCGACCCGATCGACTGGCGGGTGCCGGACCTCAAGCAGGGCTGACGCGCCTGCATGCCTTGGCCGACGATCCCCGCTGACCTGTGGTTCTTGCTGATGGATCGTCTCCTCGGCCCCGTCCGCCCGCCGTTCACCCTCCCGTGGACGGCGGGCGGTGCCCGGTGTGCGAAGCTGGGGGCCGATCGGTCGCCGGACCGGGTCTGGGAGGGGCGGTACGTGCGCCGAGTGGGGCGAGGAGCGGGGTTCCGGCTGGCCGTGGGGGCGGCGCTGCTGGGGCTGGTCACGGGTGTCGCGGGCTGCACCGGGGGGAGCGCCGGCGGGACCACCGGAGGCGCCAAGGAACCGTCCGGCGGCGGGAGTTCGAACGGGTCCGGCGCGACGGCCCCGGCCGCGGCGCCGACCGGGCCCGGTGGCGGGGCCGGCGCGCTGCCGCAGCTCCCCGGTCAGACCTTCTACGTCTCCGACCAGACCGCCGCCGCCCGCCAGGTCGTCGCCCTGCGCGGCCAGAGCCGCACGGCGGAGGCCGACACCCTGCTCCGGATCGCCGCCCAGCCCTCCTCGCAGTGGCTCGGCGACCAGGCCGCCCGGGGCATCGTCGAGCAGGTGAGCCGCCGCGCCGCCGAGGCGGACCGCACCCCGGTCTTCGTCGCGTACAACATCCCGCACCGCGACTGCGGCCTCTACTCGGCCGGCGGCGCGACCGACGCCGCCGCGTACCGGGCCTGGATCACCGGCCTGGGCGAGGCGCTCGGCGACCGTCGGGCCTGGGTGGTGCTGGAGCCGGACGCGGTCGCGCACACGCTGGACGCCTGCGGGGTCAAGGGCCCGGCGGCCACCGAGCGGTACGCCCTGCTGGCCTTCGCCGTCCAGGAGTTGAAGAAGCGCCCGCAGCTGCGGGTCTACCTGGACGCGGGCAACCCCGGCTGGGCGCAGGACCCGTCCGCGCTGGCCGAGGCGCTGCGCAGGTCCGGGATCGCGGCGGCCGACGGCTTCGCGGTGAACGTCTCCAACTTCTACACCACCGACCGGAACGAGGCGTACGGCGCGCAGCTGTCCGCCCTGTTGGACGGCAAGCACTTCGTCGTCGACACCAGCCGCAACGGCAACGGCCCGCTGGGCAGCGAGGCGTGGTGCAATCCGCCCGGCCGCGCGCTCGGCGCGGCGCCCACGGCGGCGACCGGGCGGCCGGGCGTCGACGCGTACCTGTGGATCAAGAACCCGGGCGAGTCGGACGGCGAGTGCGGGCGGGGCGAGCCCCGGGCCGGCGAGTTCTGGCTCCCGTACGCGCTGGGGCTGGCCGGGGGCGGTTCCCCCGGGGGCGCCGGCACCGCCGCGGGCTGAGCCCCCGCCGTCACGGCGTGACCCGGATCCAGTGGGCCGCCGAGGGCGTGCCGGCCGCGTCCGTGACGAAGAGCATGTACCAGCCGGGCGGCAGCAGGTTCGGGTTGGCGGGCAGGGTGAGCGAGACGCCGTCCGCCGTGCGCGCGGTGACGTCCAGGGCGACCGAGCGCTGTTCGACGTCGGTGGCGTGGGTGACCGAACTCGGCCGGATCAGCTTGGCGGTGGCGACGCCGTCCGGTGCCGGGACGCCCACCCGGACGGTGCCGCCGAGCTTGGCGGCGGCCGGGCCGCCGGTCACCCGCGGCCGGTCGCCGTGGAACAGGTACGGCGGGCTGTAGATCTCGATCCGCTGCTCGAAGGTGCCCGGGACGGTGTTCGCCTTGTCGTCGAAGAGCGGGTCGGAGCCGAGCACCGCCACCCGGCCGTCCGGCAGCAGCAGCGCCTCCGAGTGGTAGTTGCGGCCCACGGTGGGCTCGGCGGCGGTGGTGAAGGTGTTGGTGTCCGGGTGGTAGGTCTGCGCCTTGAGCAGGTCGCTGCGGTGCTTGCCCCGGTAGTCGCGTGATCCGCCGGTGGTGAAGACGGTGTCGTCCGGCATGATCACGCTGTTCAGGTACCGGGTGCCGCCGGCCGGCAGGTCGGGGCCCGGGGCGAACGCGGGCTTCGCGGCGGTCAGGTCGGCGATGTCGGTGCGGGCGGTGGACAGCGGGGACTCGCCGACGCCCCCGCCGCCGAGCACCATCACCTTCTGCGCCTGCGCGGGCGGCAGCAGGACGGAGGAGGAGGTCTCGGTCAGCTGCGGGTCGCGCAGGCCGGGGACGGGGTGGAAGCTGTTGTCCGTGAGGTCCCAGAGCCCGGGCTCGCGGCCCTTGTCGGCGGGCCCGTAGCCGGCGTTCGAACCGGAGTAGAAGAGCCGGCCGGACGAGGTGAGGAAGATCGACGGGTAGGTCGGGAAGTAGCGGTCCGGGGCCTTGGACCAGGTCTTGCTCTTCGGGTCGTAGATCTCGTTGTCGTTGCCGCTGAGGATCTGCCCGGTGTCGTCCAGCCCGGAGACGGTGACCACCCGGCCGTCGCCGAGCCCGGTCAGCGTCGGGTACCAGCGGGCGTAGGCCATGTCGGTGACCTGCTCGTACATCTCGGTGTCCGGGTTGAACTCGAAGGCGGCGCGGATGCCCTGGAAGTCCTGCTTCTCCAGGGTCATCCGGTCGGCCATGCCGTAGAGGTTGCGGGCCTCGGCGCCGGTCAGGCCCTCGATCGTGTACTGGGCGGGGGAGTCGAGCACCGAGTCCTTCCCCTCCGCGACCGCCTCGGCGAACACGTGCTCCTCGCTGGCCTTGACGACGGTCGTCGCGCCGGAACCGGTCTTCACCGCGGCGGGGACGGTGACCTCGCCGGTGGACACGTACGCGCGGCCGTTCGGCGCGCGGAAGACGGTGCCCTTGGGGAGGGTGCGGGCGGCGTCTGGGTTCTCGTTGCGGATCCGCATGGTGCCGGCGGCCTTCTTCACCTTGCCGTCCAGCGCCTCGTAGCGGCGGGTGCCGCCGGCGACCAGCATCCGGCCGTCGGGCAGCGCGGTGTGGCCGCCGCAGAACATGTCGGCGGGGGTGGGGATCAGCTTGTAGGTGTTCTGCGCCGGGTCCCAGAGCAGGCTCTTGAAGGTGCCGGCGTCGAAGTTCCGCTGGTTGTTTCCGGAACCGGCGATGATCAGGACCTTGCCGGTGCGCAGCAGGGCGGAGTGGATGGCGTTGATCCGGAACTCGGCGGGGAGGACGAGGGTCTGCCAGTGGCCGTACTCGGCCTTGTAGTCGGGGCGGTTGATCACGTACTGGTGGTACTGGTCGTTGGCGAAGCCGAGCACGGCCGGCGCGTTCATCCCGGCCACGGTCAGCGCGACGGTGCTGCCGAGGGCGAAGCGACGGGTGCGGCCGGCGTTGCGGATCTTCACGGTGGTTCGTCCCCCTCGGGGTGCTCAGCGGGTGTTGGTGGGAGCCGGGACGGGCTCGGTGCGTTGTTGCGGCGGGACGGTGGCGGGCGCGGCGGGCGCGGCCGCCGTTGCGCCGGTCGGGGGGATCGCGAGGGTGGAGGTGGGCCGGGCCCGGCGGCGGCGGACCGCGTCCGCGGCGAGCACCAGCATCGGCAGCAGGCTGAGGAGGAGCGCCAGGCAGGCCCAGGTCCGCATGGCCACGTGGCCGTAGCCGGTGTGGAAGGAGGCGGCGACGGCGCCGGCGAACACGAGGGCCCAGAACAGGTGGAGCCGGAAAGTGGTCACCCGGTCGCGGCTGGTCGAGTCGCCCTTCGGCGTCACCACGAAACGGCTGCGGAGCCTGAGCAAGGCCTGCAGGAACGACGCCGCGTAGATCGGACCGCACAGCGCCGACATCACCATGCCCGCCACCCCCGACGAGCCGGCCGGCTCGTGCGGGCTCACGTTGTGCTTGCGGTTCCAGGTGTAGAGCAGCACCTGCAGCGCGGCCGCGTCGCTGTAGAGCGCCATCCAGATCTCGGACGACACGTGCACGCCCGAGGCTCCGAACCCCAGGTACAGCACGCTGGACACCCCGCCGAGCAGCCAGGTCAGCGCCGCCATCGGGTAGAAGCAGACCATCAGCGTGTAGTTGAGCGCCCGCCCCGGCGACAGCCCCCAGACCGCGCGCCAGTACTGGGTGAGCAGGGTCTCGTAGGTGCCCCGGCTCCAGCGCAGCTGCTGGGAGAAGAAGTCCGTCCAGGACGACGGCCCCTCGCCGACGGCCAGCACGTCCGGCGTGTAGACGGACTTCCAGCGCGCGCCGGTGGCCGGGTTCCGGCGGCGGTGGAACTCCAGGCCGGTCGCCATGTCCTCGGTGATCGAGTCGTACAGCCCGCCGATCGAGCGCAGCGCCCGGATCCGGACGGCGTTGTTGGTGCCGACGAACATCGGTGCGCCGTACCGGTTCCCGGCCCGCTGGACCAGGGCGTGGAAGAGGAACTGCTGGCTCTCCGAGAACTTGGTGACCGCCGAACCCGAGCTGCGGTAGTTCCCGTACACCTGCGGTCCGACCACGAACGCCACGTCCGGGTCACGGAAGTAGCCGAGCATGCGTTCGCAGAACTCGGGCAGCGGGACGTGGTCGGTGTCCACCGAGACCCAGAAGTCGTAGTCGTCGCC
This sequence comes from Kitasatospora sp. NPDC093806, assembly GCF_040683335.1. Classification (NCBI taxonomy): domain Bacteria; kingdom Bacillati; phylum Actinomycetota; class Actinomycetes; order Kitasatosporales; family Streptomycetaceae; genus Kitasatospora; species Kitasatospora sp. NPDC093806. The sequence continues at coordinate 100,798 of NZ_JBFBDO010000002.1, read as the reverse complement.
GTGCGCCTGGAGCCAGCTGTTGTAGTTGCCGTGCTTGGTCTTGGCGCGAAACCGGCCCTTGGGACGGTTCCACTGCTCGACACCGTGCCGGCTGAAGTGGCGGACGCCGAGTTCGGCGCAGAGGGAGCGCACCGCAGGATCGTTTCCCTCGTCCAACAGCCAGACGTGGTACGGGCCGTCGTGCCGGACGGCCAGGGCGGCGGTGAGCGTGGCGCGCACCATCTCGGGCGGTTCCTTGCCCGGCACGCAGGTGGTGAGGAACGCGACCCGGCTGCCCGGTGCGGGACTCACCGGGACCGGGTCCCGGGCGGCGAGCGTCGCGTGGGTGTTGGAGACGACGTTGACCAGGCGGAACGCCTCGACCACCGCGATGATCCCGATCATCACCTTGTCGCCGACCAGCAGCCAGGTGTCGGTCTCGCCCGGACGGACCGGCCAGTGCTCGGGCTGGAGCAGCCAGATCAGCAGCACCCCCTCGACCAGCGGGGCGGCCAGCAGGAGCAGCGCCGCCCGGAACCGGTGCGGCTCACGGCTCAACAGGCTGCGGTAGCGCACCCGGTACGGCTCGTCGGCACCTCCGCGGTCGTCGCCCGTGGCGTGGTGGTGGTCGTGGTGGTGGTCGTGGTGGTGGTTGGTGGCGGGGTCGGTGGCGGGGTCGGTGGCGGGCTCGGTGGTGGGTCCGGCGAGGCGGCTGAAGTAGGCGTAGTCGTACGGGGCTTCGGGGACGGCGATCGGCTCCGGCGGGCTGGTTCCGGTGGACGGTCCGGCGTCCTCCGTCCGGCGTGAGAACGGTTTGACCATGCGTGCTCCCCCCGTGGCCGGTGGCGCGGACCGGCCTTTCGTGCGTGCTCCGACCGGGGGTATGCGATCCGGAACCGCCGTACGACGGCGCGCGCCGCGCGCGGTCGTGCGCCGCGCGGCGATCCGGTCCCCCCGGAGCCTCGCCCTCGAAGCAGTGAAACGTATACGATCGATTGTGGTGTGTGGCGACACCACGGCTTCGAATGCGGGATCCCTGTGGAGTCTCCGGACTCCCTTCCGGCGAGCTCCAGGATCCTTGGCTTCGTCAACTTTCGCGAAGCGGGGGCGATATCGCAACCGATCCGAAAAATGATCATTGCTCAGGCATGAAAATATGGCGATTCCCGGCCACCTGGGGGCTGGTGGGTGTTATGGGGAGCCGAATCGCGTTTCCGGTTCCGCTGATTGTCCGAATGCGACGCGGGGCGGGGCCGCCCGAGTGGGGTGGCCCGCCCCGCGCACGGCGCGCCGCGCTCGGTCGCTCAGTCGAGGGGGCGGACCGGCGGCAACAGGGGCGGCTCCGTCACCGCCCGCACGTCGTCGAAGGTCACGCCCGGTGCCGTCTCGACCAGCCGCAGGCCCTCCGGGGTCACGTCGACCACCGCGAGGTCGGTGACGATCCGGTCGACGACGCCCCGCCCGGTGGCGGGGAGCGTGAGCCGCTCGACGATCTTCGGCGAACCGTCCCGCGCGGTGTGCTCCATCACGACCACCAGCCGCCGCGCGCCGTGCACCAGGTCCATCGCGCCGCCCATGCCCTTGACCATCTTCCCCGGGATCATCCAGTTGGCGAGGTCGCCGGCGGCCGAGACCTGCATCGCGCCGAGCACCGACACGTCGATCCGGCCGGCCCGGATCATGCCGAAGGAGAACGCGGAATCGAAGAAGGAGGCCCCGGCGCCGACGGTCACGGTCTCCTTTCCGGCATTGATCAGGTCGGGGTGCTCCTCGCCCTCCACCGGGTACGGCCCGACGCCCAGGACGCCGTTCTCGGAATGCACCACCACCCGGACGCCCGGCGGCAGGTGATTGGGGATCAGCGTGGGCAGGCCGATGCCCAGGTTGACGTACTGGCCGTCGCGCAGCTCGCGCGCCGCCCGCCCGGCCAGCGCGTTCCGGGCGTCGAGGGGGGTCGGTGCTGTCTGAGCGGTCGGCGCGGTCGGCGCGGTCGGTGTGCTGGGTGTGGTCGGCATCGGTGCTCAGGCCTCCTGGAGTGCGGTGCGGGCGGGGCGGACGGTCCGGCGCTCGATCCGCCGGTCCGCGGGATCGGCGCCGACCACCCGGTCGACGTACACCCCCGGGAGGTGGACGGCGTCCGGTGGCAACTCGCCGGGCTCGACGATCCGGTCCGCCTCGACCAGGGTGATCCGCCCGGCCGTCGCGCAGAGCGGATTGAAGTTCCGGGCCGCGGTGTGGAACACGCAGTTGCCGTGCCGGTCCGCGACCTCCGCCCGGATCAGCGCGAAGTCCGCCGTGATGGCCTCCTCCAGCAGGTAGCGGCGGCCGCCGAACTCCCGGACCTCCTTCGGCGGCGAGGCCAGCGCGACCGAACCGTCCGCCGCGTAGCGCCACGGCAGCCCGCCCTCCTCGACCTGGGTGCCGATCCCGGCCGGGGTGAAGAACGCCGGGATCCCCGCGCCCCCGGCCCGCAGCCGCTCGGCGAGCGTGCCCTGCGGGGTCAGCTCCACCTCCAGCTCGCCGGACAGGTACTGCCGCGCGAACTCCTTGTTCTCCCCGACGTACGAGGAGGTCATCCGGGCGATCCGCCCCGCCCGCAGCAGCAGCCCGAGCCCCCAGTCGTCGACGCCGCAGTTGTTCGACACCACGCGCAGACCGGTGGCGTCCGTGGCCGCGAGCGCGCCGATCAGCGTGCTGGGGATGCCGCAGAGGCCGAAGCCGCCGACGGCGAGCACCGCGCCGTCGGGGATGTCCCCGACCGCCTCGGCGGCGGAGTCCAGGACCTTGTCCAAGGTGTCACCTCGTAGAAGGGAGCGAAGGGGGAGTGTGTGGAGCGGGGGCGGGACCAGGCCTTTCGGGGGCCGCCGTTCGGGCCGCCGTCCGGGGCCGCCGGCCCGTGGTCAGCCGTCGCCGGTCCGCGCAGCGCCCTGTCCCCCCGCCTCACCAACCGTCACGTCGACGGGCCCGCCGGGGCCATGGCGGACGCCGCCACGCCCGCCCGCCGACGCATGGCGCACGGCCACACCGGGCCGTCACCGGACGCGCGCGAGGCCGGCGGTATGGCCGTGGCCGCCACAGCCACGCGGGCTGATGCGTGCTGCGGGCACATGTCGCAGCCCGCACGCCCCACCTACGGTTCCGGCATCCACCCCCGCAGCACCCCCAGGAGCCGGTCATCATGCGCAGCTCGACAGCCCCCACCAGGACCGCCTCCGGCACCCACGCGGGCGCGACCCCGTCCGGCCGCCCCGCACGCAGGCTCCTCGCCGCGGCGGCCTGCGTCCTCCTCGCGGCCGGCTGCGCCAAGGCCGGGACGGCGGGCACCGGCGCGGCGGACGGCGCCGGGGCCAAGAGCCCGGTCAAGGTCGGGCTCGTGTACTCCAAGACCGGGCCGCTCGCCGCCTACGGCAAGCAGTATCTGGAGGGCTTCAAGGCCGGGCTGACCTACGCGACCAAGGGCACCGGCGCGGTCGACGGGCACAAGATCGAGTTCGAGGAGCAGGACGACGCGGGCGACCCGGCCAAGGCGGTGTCGGCCGCCAAGGACCTCATCGGCAAGGGCCACAAGATCCTGGCCGGTTCCACCGCCTCCGGCGTGGCCCTCCAGGTCGGGCCGATCGCCGCGCAGAACAAGGTGCTCTTCATCAGCGGCCCGGCCGCCGCCGACAAGGTCACCGGCCTCAACAAGTACACCTTCCGTTCCGGCCGCCAGTCCTACCAGGACATCCGGACGGCGGCCTCGTTCATCGGTGACGCCAAGGGCCGCAAGGTCACCGTGCTCGCTCAGGACAACGCCTTCGGCCAGGCCAACGTGGCCGCCGTCAAGGGCGTGCTCGGCGCTCAGGGCGCCACGGTCGAGGCGGTGCTCGCCCCGCCGAGCGCCACCGACCTGACCCCGTTCGCGACCCAGGCCAAGACCGCCAGGCCCGACCTGCTGTTCGTGGCCTGGGCGGGCGACACCTCGGCGGCCCTCTGGACGGCGCTCAGCCAGCAGGACGTGTTCGCCGACACCAAGGTCGTCACCGGCCTGGACCTCGCCGCCTCCTACCCGCTGTTCGGCCCGGCCGGCGAGAAGATCTCCTTTCTGAACCACTACTTCGGCGGGGCCGCCGGTACCCCGGTGGAGAAGGCCATGGACGAGGCCGTGACCGCCGCCGGCGGCAAGTCCGACATCTTCACCCCGGACGGCTTCACCGCCGCCCAGCTGATCGTGCACGCCATCGAGGCCAACCACGGCTCGGCCGACGACACCGCCGCCCTGGTGAAGGCCCTCGAAGGCTGGAGCTTCGACGGGGTGAAGGGCCGGGTCACGGTGCGCGCCGAGGACCACGCGCTCCTCCAGCCGATGTTCCAGGTCCGGCTGACCGGCACCGGGGCCGCTGCCAAGCCCTCGGTGGAGAAGACGCTGACCGCCGACGAGGCGGCGCCCCCGGTCACCCCGATGGCGGGTTGATCGCCATGCCCGGCTCCGCTGATTCCGGTACCTCTCCCGCCACCTCCCCTGCCGCCTCCTCTGTCGCCTCTCGCACCGTGCCCGCGCCGGTGCTGCGGACGGTCGGCCTCGGCTGGTCCGTCCGTGGTGTCCCGATCGTCGAGGACGTCTCCTTCTCCGTCTCGGAAGGCGAGTTCATCGCCTTCATCGGCCCCAACGGCGCCGGCAAGACCTCCCTGTTCAACCTGATCTCCGGCATCTACCCCGCGACTCACGGCCGGCTCGAACTCGACGGCGCCGACATCACCGCCGAGCCCGTCCACGCCCGCGCCCGCCGCGGCCTCGGCCGCACCTTCCAGACCTCCTCCCTCTGGCCGGGGATGACTGTGGCGGACCACGTCCGACTCGCCGCACAGGCCGCCGCCGGACCCCGGGCCTCGTACCGGCTCTGGCGCCGGGCCGACCGCTACCGGGAACAGGTGGCCGAGACCCTGGAGCGCACCGAACTCACCCACCGTGCCGACACCTTGGCGAGCGCCCTATCCCACGGCGAGAAGCGCAAGCTGGAACTCGCCGTCCTGCTGGTCTCCGATCCTCGGCTCATCCTGCTGGACGAGCCGATGGCCGGTGTCAGCGCGGAGGAGGTGCCGGCGCTCACCGCTCTCATCCGCTCCGTCCACCGCGATCTCGGCCGCACCGTCCTGATGGTGGAGCACCACATGGACGTCCTGCTCGACCTGGCCGACCGGCTGGCCGTGATGCACCACGGCACGCTGCTCGCCCTGGACGCACCGGACGCGGTGATGGCCGACGCCACCGTGCAACAGGCCTACCTGGGGGAGGCGTTGTGACCATGCACTCCTCTCCTGAGCCGTCCTCCGCCCACTCCTCCCAGTCCTCCCTCTCCTCCTCCGGTCGTCCCCTCCTCTCCGTGCGTGATCTGCGGGTGGTCATCGACGGGCTGCACATCCTGCACGGCGTCGACTTCGACGTCGCGCCGACCGGGGTGACCGCCCTGCTCGGCCGCAACGGCGCCGGCAAGACCACCACCGTCAAGGCCGTGATGGGCCTCGTGCCGCGCACCGGCGGCATCCTCTTCTCCGGATCCGAGATCTCCTCCCTCCCGACGCATCTGGTGGTCCGCCAGGGCATCGGCTATGCCCCGGAGGACCGCGGGATCTTCGCCGGCCTCACGGTCGCCGAGAACCTCCGCCTCGCCGAACGCGACCGGGACGCCGAGCCCGACTACCGGCTGGTCCACGAGCTGTTCCCCGAACTCCAGCAGCGAGCCGGCCAGTTGGCCGGAACCCTCTCCGGCGGGCAGCAGCAGATGGTGGCCATCGGCCGGACCCTGCTCAACCGGAACCGGCTGATCATCGCCGACGAGCCCACCAAGGGCCTGGCGCCGAAGATCGTCGCCGAGGTGGCCGAGGTGCTGGCCCGCGCGGCCGAGGCGGTGCCGATCCTGCTGGTCGAGCAGAACCTCGCCCTGGTCCGCCGGCTGGCCGGCACCTGCGCCGTCCTGGCGGACGGCCGCACCGCCCACCAGGGCGACACCGCCGAACTGTTGGCCGACGAGGACGCGGCCCGCCGACTCCTCGGAGTCGGCAGCCACCGCCCCGGCGGCGGCCGGGCCCCGAACACCGGCTCACCGGTAGTCGGCTCCCCGGCAGCCCCGAACGCGGCCGCCCCTGTCGTCACCACGGAGGTGAACCCCTGATGGACACCGTTGTCCTCCTCTCCTGCACCGGACTCGGTCTGGGCGCGCTGTACTTCCTGGTCGCCTCCGGTCTGTCGTTGATCTTCGGTCTGATGGACGTGCTCAACTTCGCCCACGGCGCCCTGCTTTCCATCGGCGCGTACGCCACCTGGTGGGCCGGTGCCGAGGCCGGTCTCTCCTTCTGGCTCGCCGTGCCCTTCGGCACGCTGGTCGGAACGGCCGCCGCCGTCCTGCTGGAGCTCTCCCTCATCCGGCCGCTCTACAGCCGCCCGCGCGACCAGATCCTCGCCACCGTCGGCGTCGGGCTGGCCGTGCCCGCGCTGCTGATGGGCGTCTGGGGCGCCGACGCCCGCCCCTTCCCACAACCCGCGCTGCTCTCCGGCACCTGGCACCTGCTCGGTGCGACCGTCCCGGTGAACCGCTTCGTGCTCGTGGCCGCGGCCGCGCTGCTCCTGCTCGTTCTGAAGTTGTTCCTGGCCAGGACCCGCTACGGCCTGATCGTCCGGGCCGGGGTCGAGGACCGGGCGATGGTGACCGCGCTCGGCATCGACGTCCGCAGGGCGTTCACCCTGGTCTTCGCCATCGGGGGTGCCGCCGCCTCGCTCGGCGGCGCCCTCGGCGGCCTCTACTTCGGGTCGGTCAATCCCGGCCAGGGGACCGGCCTGCTCATCTTCGCCTTCGTGGTCGTCGTGATGGGGGGTATGGGCTCCGTCACCGGAGCCGCCGTCGCGTCCGTCGGCGTGGGCCTGGTGCAGCAGTTCGCCAACTACTACACCGCGGCCGGCCTCGGCGACCTCTCGGTCGTCGTCCTGCTGGCCGTCCTGCTCCTGGTGCGACCCCGCGGACTCACCGGGAGGCTCGCGTGAGCACCGACCCCTCACCCGCGAGCACCGGTGGCACCGCCGCCGATCGCACTGACGTCACCTCAGCACGCGGCACTGACAATGACGCGGCCGTTTTCGGCCCAGGAGGTCGCGAACGAGCCGAAATCCCTCGAACAGGTGAATCAATGGCAAATCGCTCGACACCGCCGCGTCGATGGCTACGCTGGTGGCCGATCGCTCTGCTGATCCTGTTCCTTGTCGCCCCATACAGTGCGCTTCCCGTTCCGGGACTGCTCGACGGCCCACTCGGCAGCCCGGGAAGTCTTCAACTCATCGCCCTGTGCCTGCTCTACGGGGCCCTCGCCTCCGGCTACGACCTCCTGCTCGGCCGTACCGGACTGCTCTCCTTCGGCCACGCGCTCTACTTCGCGACCGGCCTCTACGCCACCAACCTCGCCATGCTGGAGCTCCGGCTGCCGTTCGCCGCAGCAGCGGTCTTCGGCGTCGCCTGTGCCGTCGCGCTGGCCCTGCTCCTCGGCTCGGTCAGCCTCCGCGTCACCGGCATCGGGTTCTCCATGGTCACCCTGGCCTTCGCGCAGGCCGGCTCGATCCTCGTCCAGCGCAACCCCGGCGGCCTGACCGGGGGCGAGGAGGGCCGGTCCGCGCCGGCCGACCGGTTGCCCGCCGCCGTCCTGGGCATCGAGAACACCGCCAACCTCTACTGGATCGCCCTCGCCTACCTGGTGCTGACGCTCGCCGCCGTCCACTGGGCCGTCGGCTCCCCGGCCGGCCGGGTCTGGGAGGGCATCAAGGAGAACGAGCGCCGGGTGGAGGTGCTCGGACTCCGGCCCTACGGATACAAGTTGGTCGCCTTCGTGCTCGCCGGCGGCCTGGCCGGAGCGGGCGGGGTGGTCTACCTGCTGCTCACCGGTGGCGCCACACCGCAGGCCGCCACCTCCGACGCGACCCTCTCGCTGCTGGTGATGGTCGTGCTCGGCGGATCCGGGACCCGCTGGGGCCCGCTGCTCGGCGGAGTCATCTACACCTGGGCCGGTCACCGGCTCGGCGACCTCGCCAACTCCGCGGCCATCGCCGACCTGCCGGCGATCCTGCGGGTCCCGCTCTCCCAGCCGCTGTTCCTGCTGGGTGCGCTGTTCGTCGCCGTGGTCTACGTGCTGCCGGGCGGCCTGGCCAGGCTGCCCGCCCGGATCCGCGCCGCCCGCTCCACCCGCTCGGCCCGCGCGACCGGCCGGGTGATCACGCCCAACATCCGTCCCACAGGAGGTAATCCCGCGTGAGCCAGCCCGCGAGCCCCTCGACGCCCCCGCCGTCGAACCAGTCGCCCTCCCGGACCGAGCAGTCGGCGGTCCCAGGCCCGCCGTCGGTCCCGGAGCAGCTGGCCGTCCCGGTCCCCGGCGGCGAGCTGGCCGTGCTCCGCTGGCCGGCCACCGTACCCGGGGCCCCGACCGTGATCGCGGTGCACGGCATCACCGCCAACGGCCTCGCCTGGTTCGAGGTCGCCCGCCGACTCGCCGGGCGGGTCACCCTGCTCGCCCCCGACCTGCGCGGGCGGGGCGCCAGCCACACCCTCGCCGGGCCGTACGGACTGGCCCGTCACGCCGACGACGTGGCGGCGCTGATCACGGCGCTCGACCTGGGGCCGACCGTGGTGGTCGGCCATTCCATGGGGGCCTGGGTGACGGCGCTGACCGCCGTCCGCCACCCGGAGCTGGTCAGCCGGGTGCTGCTGGTCGACGGCGCGGTCAGCTTTCCGCTGCCCGAGGGCGTGAGCGAGGACGAGGTCCTGGCCGCCGTGCTCGGCCCGGCCCTGGCCAGGCTGTCGATGACCTTCCCCGACCGGCAGGCGTACCGGGAGTTCTGGCAGCGGCACCCGGCCCTCGCCGCCGGCTGGTCGGCCGGGATCGACGCCTACACCCAGCACGATCTCGTCGGCAGCGAGCCCGAGCTGCGCTCCTCCTGCGTACTGGCGGCGGTCGAGACCGACGGGGCCCAGGTGCTGCTGGACCAGGAGGCGATCGGCGCCATCCACCGGCTGCGCTGCCCCGGCGAGCTGCTCTGGGCGGAGCGCGGTCTGCTCGACGAGCCGCAGGGCCTCTACGACGAGAAGCGGCTCGCCGCCGTCGGACTGGACCACGACCACCCGGTCACGGCCTCACCGGTGTCCGGCACCAACCACTACTCGATCCTCTGGGGCGAGGCCGGGGCCGAGGCGGTGGTGCGGTCGCTGCTCGGGTCCTAGCCGGCCGCGCCGAGGAAGGACTCCCAGCCGCCGGTCGGAGCCTGCCCGACGTTCAGCGTGCGCAGCTTGCGGAGGGTGGACTGGTCCTGCACCTCCATCCACTCGACCAGCTGCTTGAACGAGACCAGCCGGACCTCGGGCTTGCCGGCGACGGTCTTGAGCACCTCCTCGACGGCGTCCATGTAGATGCCGCCGTTCCACTGCTCGAAGTGGTTGCCGATGAAGAACGGGGCGCGGTTGCCGTTGTAGGCGCGGTCGAACCCGGCCAGGTAGGAGTCGCGGGCCTGCGTGCGCCAGTCGTTGTACTTGGCCGGGTCGCCCTTGGTGCTGCCGCTCGACTGGTTGGCCAGGATGTTGTAGTCCATCGACAGCACCTGGAAGGTGTGCCCGGGGAAGGGGATGCTCTGCAGCGGGAAGTCCCAGACCTTCCCGTCCTGCACCTTCTGCGGCCAGATCTGCTGACCGCCGGAGGAGCTGGCGTCGTACTTCCACCCCAGGCCGGCGGCGGTCGGCAGCAGGGCCTTCTGACCCTCCAGGCACGGGGTGCGGCCGCCTATCAGCTCCTTCTTGTAGTCGAAGGGGAGCGGGTCGACGTCGGTGAAGCCGGTGTTGGTCCGCCACTGGGTGACGAAGCCGACGGCCTGGTCTATCTCGCTCTGCCAGTCCTCGGGGGTCCACTTGTTGACCCCGTTGCCGTCCGAGCGGGTCGAGCAGAAGTGGCCGTTGAAGTGGGTGCCTATCTCGTGGCCGGCCAGCCAGGCCTGGCTTATGAGCTTGATCGTGCTCTTCACCGCACCGTCCGACAGATAGGGGATGTCGGAGGCGCCGACCGAGTGCTTCGGCGGGTGGTACAGCTCCGCCTTGCCCTTGGGCAGGGTGTATATGCCGGAGAGGAAGAAGGTCATCGAGGCCTTGTGCTCCTCGGCGAGCTTGAGGAACCGGGGGAACTGGCCGTCCTCGGTCGCGCCGGCACCGTCCCAGGAGAAGACCACGAACTGCGGCGGGCGCTCGCCCGGCTTGAGCTTCTCCGGCTTGGGCTGGTTCGGCTGCGGGCCGGTGTCGGAGGTGGAACCGTCACCGATCGGGGTGCCCTTGGTCGGGCTCCCGGTGGGGCTGCCACCGGTGGGTCCGGTGCTACCGCTGTTGCCGGCCGGGGCCGATCCCGACGCCGAGCCCGAGGCCGAAGGCGATCCCGAACCGCCGCCGGAACAGGCCGCCACCGCTCCGAGAGCCGCAGTCGCGGCGGTGGCTGTGAGCACGGTCCTGCGCGAGATGCTGCTCATCGTCTCCCCTGATTGCCCCCGACCGGGTCGTGATCGCGTTCGAGGCCGCGCCGGTCAAATCGGACAAATGATTGATTTTCCGTCGTTAGCATGGCATGCGGACGCGTGGATCACCAAGGAGCCATGGCCTGCCGGAAGAGAACACGCACGGCACGCTTGTGCGGGATGCGAAGAAGTGTCTTCTGTTGCCGTCCTGTGACGCTTCGCCCGTTTTCGGGCAGGGCTGGTCGCGGCGGCAGGCGCCCGGGCGGTGCAAGCGTGGGTGCGGCGGGGGCGGGTGCGGGGGCGGGGGCGGCGTCAGCCGAAGGAGATGCGGCGGTTGCGGCGCACGATCCGCGCGATGGCGGTGCTGACCACGGTGGCGGCCGTGCAGGAGACCGCGAGGCTCAGCCAGGCGGTGTCGAACCAGTGGCTGTTGAGCCAGCCCAGGGTCACGATGTAGGCCGCCCAGATCATCGCGGCCAGCGCCGACCACCGGAGGAAGCGGTAGGGGTGGGCGGCGGGGGAGTGGCCGATCGCCAGGTCGAGGACGGTCCGGCCGGCTGGCACGAACCGGGCGACCACCACCATCGCGGCCGCCGCCCGGGTGGTGCGCCCGTCCAGGGCCTGCTGGACCCGCTCCACGCTGGCCGCCAGCTTCGGCCGGTGCTCCAGGCGCCGGCGGAGCATCGGCGCGCCGCGCCGGGCCAGCCGGAGCAGCAGCAGGTCGCCGAGGAACGAGGCCATGGCCACGCCGAGGGCCAGCATGAAGGGGGCGCCCTCTATCTGCGCCGTCTTGAGCACGGCGAGGATGACGAGTGTGCCGCTGGGGATGAAGGGGAGGAAGGCGTCCCCGAGGACGGCGCAGAGCGCCAGGGCACAGATCCATGAGGATCCCACCAGCGTCGCGATGTCCACGTTCTTGCTCCCTCCAGGCTGCCCGGAGGAGCAGTGACTGCGGGGGACAACGCTAGCGCCTCGACTTTTCATGCCATGAAGCACCCCGGCTGTGTGGCGGCTCACACGCGCTGGCGCTCGCGGGGGGCCGCCGCCGCCGGGCGGGCCGGAATGGCGCGAGCCCCCGGGGCGGGGTGCCGCTCCGGGGGCTCGCGGGGATCGATCGGCGCTGGTCCAGCCCGACGATCTTGCTGGTGAGTGCGGATCCGGTTGGGTGACCCGCTCCTGGGCCCTAGCCTGCCGGAGGTCGGCCGCCGATCGCGAGCCCTGGGGCTGGCGACTTCCCGCGCTGGCGTGAAGTCGCCACCGGCGTCCGACAACTGTCCCGCCGTCAGATCGGCGGCCGCCGGCCGAAGCCGTCGGGGCAGGTCGGAGAGGGCGGCGTGAAGCTCCCCGATTCGGGCCCCGAACCGGGGAACAAGCGGCCCCCGGAACGGGGTTGACCACTGTCGGCACCGGCGGCGGCACCCACCGTCGACCGGTGGACGGCGCCGGTGGGCAGCACCGGCGGACGGTACCCACCACGGCCAGGAGGACGGACGGCATGACGACCGAGGACCGGCAGGAGAACCAGCGGGAGGGCGGGGCCGGGGCGAATGCGCCGGACCCGATCCGGGGCACCGTGCGGGGGACGGCGCCCGCCCCGCTGTCGATTCTCGACCTGGCCACCGTCGGGGTCGGCTACACGCCCGCGCAGGCGCTCTCCGTGACCACGGACCTGGCCCGCAGCGCCGAGAAGTGGGGCTACCACCGCTTCTGGGTAGCCGAGCACCACGGCATGCCCGGGGTCGCCAGCTCCACCCCCGCCGTCCTGCTGGCCCATCTCGGGGCCCACACCACCACGCTGCGGCTCGGCTCGGGCGGTGTGATGCTGCCCAACCACGCCCCGCTGGCGATCGCCGAACAGTTCGGCTTGCTGGAGGCGCTGCACCCCGGCCGGATCGACCTCGGCCTCGGGCGGGCCCCCGGCACCGACCCCGCCACCGCCCGCGCCCTGCGCCGCGGTCTGACCGAGGGCGGCGACGAGTTCCCCCGCCAGCTCACCGAGCTGACCCACTTCCTCGACGGCAGCTTCCCGGGCGACCACCCGTACGCCCGGCTCACCGCCGTGCCGAAGGGGGACGGGCGGCCGCCGATCTGGCTGCTCGGGTCCTCGGGCTTCAGCGCCCAGCTGGCCGGCCGCCTGGGCCTGCCGTTCGCCTTCGCCCACCACTTCAGCAGCGCCAACACCCTCCCGGCGCTCGACCTCTACCGCTCGGAGTTCCGTCCCTCGGCCGTCCTCGACGAGCCGTACGCGCTGATCGGGGTGGGTGCGGTCGCGGCCGACGACGAAGCCGCCGCCCGTCGCCTCGCGCGCTCGGCGGCGCTCGGGATGCTCCGGCTGCGCCGGGGCACTCCGGGCCCGATCCCCACTCCCGAGGAGGCCGAGTCCTACCCGTACAGCCCGGTGGAGGCGGACTTCATCGAGGACTGGCTGGGCAACGTGGTCCTGGGCTCGCCGGGTGAGGTGGCCGACGGGCTGGAGGCGCTCCGCAAGCGGACCGGGGTGGACGAGCTGATGGTGACCTCCAACATCCACGGGCACGAGGCGCGGCTCCGTTCCTACGGGCTGATCGCCGAGGCGTACGGCCTGACCGGCCCGCAGGCCGAGACCGCCTGAGCCGGTCCCGCACCGGCCCGCACCCGGTCCGGACGAGGTGGACGCGGCCGGGTGCGGGCGGCGAGTGGGTGCGGGCGGCAGAACCAGGCCTGCTCGTGCCCGTCGGCTCGCCCGCCGACCCGCCCGTCCGCAGGCTCGGCCCGGACCTACCGCTCGCCCGGGCCGGGGCGGCCGTCCCGGCCGTCGCGGAGTATCGCGGCGACGAGCTCCGCCTCGCCCGGGCGGGCGAAGTACCAGCCCTGGGCGGTGTCGCAGCCGGTCAGCCGCAGCCGCTCGGCCTGGGCGGCGCTCTCGATGCCCTCGGCGGTGACGGTCAGGCCCAGGGTGTGGGCCAGCTGCACCATCGCGCCGACGATCTGCTCGTCGGCGTCGCTCCGGCGGGAGCCGAACGCGGGCAGCTCGGGCCGGCCGCCGACCGGCGCCGGGTCGCGGAACCCCTCGATGAACGTTCCGTCCAGCTTCAGGACGTGCACCGGGAGCCGGGAGAGGTAGGCCAGGTTCGAGTAGCCGGTCCCGAAGTCGTCGATCGCGATCCGGACGCCCATGTCGGCGAGCGCCTGGAGGGCCTGGAGCGGACGCCCGCCGGGGCCGAGCAGCGCGCTCTCGGTGATCTCCAGCTGCAGCAGCCGGGCCGGCAGGCCGGTGCGGTCGAGCGCCTGCGCGACGTCGGCGACCACGTCGGAGTCCCAGATCTGGCGGGCGGCGAGGTTCACGCTCACGAAGGTCTCGGTCTCGGGGAACTCGGTCAGCCAGCACCGTGCCTGGCGGCAGGACTCCTCCAGGACCCACTTGCCGAGCGGCACGATCGCCCCGGACTCCTCGGCGAGCGGGATGAACCGGTCCGGGGAGAGCGTCCCGTAGCGGGGGTGGCGCCAGCGGACCAGGGCCTCGGCGCCGTGTACCGTGCCGTCGGCGAGACCGACCAGCGGCTGGTACTCGATGGTGAACTCGCCGCGCTCCAGGGCCGGGCGCAGCGCGGTGGCGAGCAGCTGGCGGGTCAGCTGGTGGGCCCCCCGGTCGGGGTCGTAGAGGGTCCAGCGGGCCCGGCCGTCGGCCTTGGACCAGTAGAGGGTGGCGTCGGCGTCCTTGACCAGGTCGGTGGGCGTGGTCTCGTGCACGGAGCGTTCGACGACGCCGACGCTGGCGGTGACCACCAGCCGGTGGCCGGCCACGTCGAAGGGGCGCTCCAGGGCTTCGAGGATCCGGGCGGCCAGGTCGGTCAGCTGCTCGCTGCCCGTGCTGTCGGTCACCAGGACGGCGAACTCGTCGCCGCCCATCCGGGCCACCAGCCGGGTGCCGTGGGCGGAGAAGCCGCGGCGCAGCCGGGTCGCGACGGCGATCAGCAGCTGGTCGCCGATGTGGTGGCCGAGGGTCTCGTTGATCGCGGCGAACCCGTCGAGGTCCAGGTAGCAGACGCCGACCCGCCGGCCGTCCGCAGCGGGGCGGTCGGCCCCGTTCCGCTCCGCACCGGTGGCGCCCACGCCGACCGGGCCCGCCGCCGACGGGACCCCGGCGGCCGTCGTGACGGCGGAACCCGCGGCGGTCGCGGCCGCCGTCCCGGTCGCCCCCGCCGTCGCCCGGTCGGGGGTGAGGCAGGCGGCGTCGAGGCGCTCGAAGAAGTAGGTCCGGTTGGGCAGTCGGGTGAGCGGGTCGTGCAGGGCCTGGTACTCCAGGCGGTCGCCGAGTCGGCGCTGCTCGGTGATGTCCTCGACCAGGGCGAGGGTGTAGAGCGGGCTGCCCGCGGCGTCCCGGATCAGCGAGACGGTGACCTTGCTCCAGACCGTCCGCCCGGCGCGGTGCTTGAGCTGCTTCTCGACCCGGAACCGGTCGCGCTCGCCCTGGACGAGCGCCGGGAACAGGCGGTGCGGCATGCCCTCGGGGTCGACGATCTCGTGGATGTGGGTCCGGACCAATTCGCCGACGCCGCGGCCGGTGAGGGCGGCGAAGGCGGGGTTGACCTCGATGATCCGGTCCTCGGGGTCGATCAGGGCCATCCCGATGCCGGCGTCGCAGAAGGCGGCCCGGAACCGGGACTCGCTGGCCCGCAGGGCGGCGAGCAGCCGGTCGCCGCCCTCGGCGGCCGGCCCGGTGCCGCCGGTTCCCCCCTGGGCGCCCGTGGCGCCGTTGCTGCCATGGCCGTCAACGGTTCCGCCGGTGCCGATGGAGGAGTCCGCAGCGCGGGCGCTCCCGCTGCCCGCCGAGCGGTGGGTGTCGTCCGAGAGCGGCGTCGAGCAGGTGGGACAGAAGAGCAGGTCCCCGTGGCCGACGGAGTCGTAGGGGTCGGCCAGCGCCGTTCGGACCCTCTGGGCGGCCGGGGTGGCCGGGGCGGCCTGGGCGGGCTGGACGCCCGGGGCGGTGCCGTTGGCCGGATGGAGGGCGGGCGGCGGAAGGCGGCGGCGTGGCCGTGGTTCCTCGTGCCGCACGCCTGGGTGGTGTGCGTCGGCCCCCTCGTTCTGGCCCGGCACGGCATGCTCCCGTCCGCTGCTGACGCTTGATGCTGGTCCGGCCGGTCGCCCGATTTCGGCGGCCGACTCCGCACTCTGTCGGGGCTCTCGGGGGTCGGGGTCCGGCGGAACGCTCGGGACGGAGCGGCCGGGTGGAAACCCGCCTGAGGAACCGTGAGGAACAGGGCGCTGCGGCCGATCATAAGTCGCGATGGCAACGCGCGGTGACCGCCGCCAGGGTGATTCGTCGGCTTTGGGGTCAAGTGTGCCGATACATGCGGACGCCCCCGGTGTACATCACATGATGTGAACCGGGGGCGCGTGCTCCGGAAATGCGCCCTCGGGCGCCGATGGGGCGCTGGATGCGCGCCCCATCGGGCCGAGCGGGCGGGGTACCCGGACCGTCAGTCGGCCAGCTTGGCCGTCAGGGTGATGGTGGTGCCGGTCAGGGCCTGGCTCACCGGGCAGTTCGCCTTGGCGTCCTCGGCCGCCTTCACGAAACCGGCCTCGTCCAGCCCGGGCACGTCACCGATGACGGTGAGGTGGATGCCGGTGATGCCGGTGCCGGGCTGGAAGGTGACGTCCGCCTGGGTGTCGAGCTTGGCGGGCGGGTTGCCGGCGCCGGCCAGGCCGTGCGAGAGGGCCATCGAGAAGCAGGCGGAGTGCGCGGCGGCGATGAGCTCCTCCGGGCTGGTCTTGCCGTTCGCCGCCTCTGCGCGGGCCGGCCAGGAGACCGGGTACTCGCCGATGCCGGACGACGCGAAGGTCACCTGGCCCTTGCCGTCGAGCAGGTTGCCTTCCCACGCGGTGCGGGCGGTGCGGGTGGTTGCCACGATCGGTACCTCCGTTACTGAGGAACTGCTGGTTCGTCACGTCCGGTCATGCGGCGCCCAGCCTACGGGCAGGCCGGGGGCCTGCCACAAGTAGCGCACCGGGCGGTCGCGGCCGAAAATCCCCCGGCGATCCCTTGGTGATCCCCCGGCGACCCCCCGGCCGTCCGGGTGGCCGGAGCCCTCCGTTCCCGGCTCGCCCCGCTCCCGGTCCGCTCCCGCCCCGCTACCGGCTCCGGACCGGTCCGGCGGCCGTCCGGGACGAGGTCCGTATTGTGGACGGATGGGCCAAATGGTGCGGGCCCGTGCCGGGCTCCCTGTTAGATTTGCCCGGGCCCGAGCCCGGCCGCCGCAGGCCGGGTGTCAGACCGAGAGAGCCGCGGAGCTTCCCCGATGACGGACCACCCCACGACCCCCGACGCCGGACTGCCCGAGGGGGTCGACGACGCCGTGCGGGCCGAGCTGACCAGCCTGCGCGAGAGCATCGACAACATCGACGCCGCGGTGGTCCACATGCTGGCCGAGCGCTTCAAGGCGACCCAGCGGGTCGGCCGGCTCAAGGCCGAGCACAAGCTGCCGCCGGCCGACCCGGCGCGCGAGCGCACCCAGATCAAGCGGCTGCGCGAGCTGGCCGCCGGCGCGCACCTGGACCCGGTGTTCGCGGAGAAGTTCCTCAACTTCATCATCGCCGAGGTCATCCGCCACCACGAGGCCATCGCGAGTGACGCCGTGACCACCGGGGACGCCCCCGCCTGACGGTCCACCTGGGACGGCCCGCCGGGCGGAGGCCCGCCCACCCGGGGCTCCGAGGGCTTCGAGGGCTTCGGGAGCACCGGGACCACCGGGGGCCGTACGACGGGATCGTGTCCGGTCCGGGGGATGTCGGGCAGGGGTAAACGTCCGATTTCGCCTGGATCCCCGGGTGGCGTAGCGTGCAGGTTCCCCCGCAGCCGGAGAGTGGAGCAGCGACCATGGCGGTGAACCTGCCCGATACGCGCGGCGGAGACACCGGGGCCGGTGCCGCCGCCCCGGTCGGGGGCCGGGCCGAGGCCCGGCGGGCCCGCCGCGCGGCCGAGGGGCGCAGGACGCCGAAGGCCAGGCGCCCCGGACGGCGGCAGCGCCCCTGGTGGATCGAGATCCCGGCGATGGCGGCGGTCGGACTGGTGGTCGCGCTGCTGATCAAGACCTGCCTGTTCCAGGTGTTCACGATCCCCTCGGGGTCGATGGAGAACACCCTGCGGGTCGGTGACCGGGTCGGCGTCAACAAGCTCGCCCCGTTGACCGGCTGGGAGCCGGAGCCGGGGCAGCCGGTGGTGTTCAAGGACCCGGGCGACTGGCTCCCGCCGCAGCCGACCGACGGGAACCCCGTCACCAACGCGCTGGGCTCGGTGCTCGGCTTCGTCGGCCTGGTGCCGCCGAAGGACGACAACTACCTGGTCAAGCGGGTCATCGCGACCGGCGGGCAGACCGTCCAGTGCTCGGGCAGCACGCTGACCGTCAACGGCGCGAAGGTCGACGAGCCGTACCTCCACCCCGGGGACGACTCCTGCGCCGGGCTGGACTTCGGCCCGGTGACGGTGCCCCAGGGGTACGTCTGGGTCGAGGGCGACCACCGCAGCGACTCCGCCGACTCGCGGTACCACCAACGCGGCCCCGGTGGCGGGGCCGTGCCGGTGGGCAACGTGGTCGGCCCGGTGTCGGCCGTCGTGTGGCCGCTCGGTCACCTCGACTGGTTCGGCTGGGTCGGCCGCTGATCCCGGCCCCGGCCCCGTCCGGGCACGGCCGCTGCCGCTGCCGCTGCCGCTGTCTCGGCCCCGGCCCCGGCCCCGGCCTCCTTCTCGGCGGCGCGCGCGAGCCGCTCGCCGAGCGCCGTCGCCCCGGCCGGCCCCGACGAGTCCGCCGGACCCGAGGCCTCCGCCGGCGCTGAAACCCCCGCGGAACCCTCCGCCCCCGTCTCGGCGGGCTTGCTCGCCTGGGCGGCGAACGCCCCGGCCAGGACCAGCAGACCGCCGGCCACCTGCGGCAGCCCGAGATGCTCGCCGAGCAGCACCCAGGCCAGCACGGTGGCCACGACGGCCTCCAGGTTGGCCACCACCCCGGCGATCGGCGGCGACAGGTGCCGGACGGCGACGACGCCGGTCAGGTAGGCGAGCACGGTCGCGATCAGGACCATCCAGGCGGCCGGGATCAGTGCGGGCAGGGAGTGCCCGTTCATCACCACGTCCCCGCCGAGCCGGCCCCAGTCGGCCTCCCAGGGGCGGGTCAGGGCGGTGAGCACGATCGAGCCGATGAGCAGGCCGTACGCGCTGACGGCGATCGGGTCGACCGGGCGGTCGCCCCGGCTGCCGGCGTCCGCGAGCACGAAGTAGCCGACCTGGCAGCAGGCCGCCCCCAGGGCGAACAGGACGCCGACCGCGTCGAAGCTCAGGCCGTTCCAGACCTCGACCACGCAGGCGAGGCCGGCGACGGCGACCCCGGCGCCGATCGCGGCGCCCCGGCTGATCGGCCGGCGCTGGACGAACCGCACGTAGCCGATGAGCAGCGGCGGGCCGAGGTACTCGATCAGCAGCGCGACCCCGACCGGGATCCGGGAGATCGCCGCGAAGTAGCAGGCCTGGACGCCGGCCACGGCGAGCAGGCCGAAGCCGATGAGCAGGCCGGGCCGCCGCAGCACGGCGTCGCGGTGGCGGTAGGCCAGCGGCAGCAGGACGACGGCGGCGCCGGTCACCCGGAGCCAGACCACGTGCTGGGGTGACAGCCCGGCCTCGATCAGCGGTTTGGCCGCGGTGCCGGAGCCGCCGAAGGCGAACGCGGAGACGAGCGCGAGGGTGAGGCCGAGGGTCCGGCCGGGGGCGCTGACGAGTGGGGCTTTTGAGCTGTGCACCGACGAATTGTGACAGTCGTACCGGTGATTCGGTAAGGGGTCATTCCGTCATTCGGTCCTGCCCCGCACCGTCCGCGATCGCGGGCCTACCCCGTGGTCGCGTCCGTCCCGGTCCCGCCGGTGCCGCCGGTCCCACCCGTGCCGCCGGTGGGCTGCGGGGCCGGGGTCGGCCCGGTGGTCGGGGCGGTGGTCGGTGCGGGCGTCCTGGTCGGTTTGGTGGTCGGCTGCGGCGTCGCGGGCTGGGTGGGCGTCGCGGTCGCGCCGCCGGTGGGCTGCGGAGCCGTGGTCGGACCGGTGGTCGGTGCCGTCGTCGGCGCGGTGGACGGCGTCGAGCCCGAGCCCGAGCCGGACCCGCCGGAGGAATTGGACCCGTTCCCGCCCTGGCCCGCCTGCGGCGACGGCTCGGCGGACGGCGTCGCCGACGGGGCGGCGGAACCCGCGCCGGTCGGGCCGGCCGAGGGGGTGGCGGGGCTGGTCGGCACCGAGGCGCCGCGCGAGTCGTCCGAGCCCGACGGCGCGGGGAAGTCGGCGACCGGCTGGCCCTTCAGCGCGGCCTTCATGTAGCTGGTCCAGATCTGCGCGGGGAACTGGCCGCCCGCCGCGCCGTCCATCCCGCCGGTGCCGCTGAGGCTGACCTGCGTGCCGGTGCCCGGCTCCTGGCCGAACAGCGCGACCGAGGTGACCAGCTCGGGGGTGTAGCCGACGAACCAGACCGACCGCTGCTCGTCCGTCGTACCGGTCTTGCCGGCCGCCGGACGGCCCAGCGACTTCGCCCGCCACCCGGTGCCGCCCGGGTCGGTCACCACGCCCTGGAGCATCGCGGTGACCTCACGCGCGGTCTGCTCGCTGATCGCCTGGGTGCTCTTGTGCGCGGGCAGTGCGATCGGCTCGCCCTCGTGGTCCACCGCCTGCACGAGCCACGGGGTGATCTGCTTGCCGCCGTTGTCGAGGGTGGCGTACACGCCGGCCATGTCGAGCACGCTCGGGGTGGAGGTGCCCAGCGGGATCGACGGCACCGCGTCCAGTTCGGGGGTGTTGCTGGGCAGGCCGAGGGCGATCGCGGTGTCCCGCACCTTCGCCAGCCCGGTGTCCTGGGCGAGCTGGGTGAAGGCCGAGTTCACCGACCAGTCGGTGGCCTGCTGGAGGGTGATCTGGCCGTAGCTCTTGTTCCCCTCGTTCGGCGCCGCGTAGGGGGTGCCCTTCCCGCCGCGGACCTTGCGGCCGCTGGTGCCGTCGTAGACGGTGCGCGGGGTGATGGTCTGACCGGACTGGGTCTTGGCGTCGTTCTCCAGTGCCGCCGCCAGCGCGATCGGCTTGAAGGTCGAGCCCGCCTGGTAGTCCCGCCGGGTCGCGTTGTCGACGTAGTGCTTGGTGTAGTCGACCCCGCCGTACAGGGCGACCACGGCCCCGGTCTTCGGGTCCACCGAGACGGCGCCGGGCTGGACGACGGCGTCCTGCTTCCGCTTCTCCGGGTTGAGGGTGTCGTGCAGCTGGGTCTGGACCGCGTCCTCCAGGGCCTGCTGGCGGTTGGGGTCGACGGTCAGCTTGATCGTGTAGCCGCCCTTGGCGAGCTCCGCCTCGTTGATGATCTGGTTGGTGGTGAGGTACTCGGTCGCGGCGTTCACCAGGTAGCCGGCCTGGCCGGAGAGCCCCAGCTGCGACTGCGGGTCCTTGACCTCGGGGAAGGTCGTGGCGGCCCGCTCCTCGGCGGACAGCCAGCCCTCCTTCACCATGCCGTCGAGCACGTAGTTCCAGCGGTTGACCGCGTTCTGCTTGCCCGCCGGGGTGGCGGTGGCCACGTCGTAGGCGCTCGGCGCGTTCAGCAGGGCGGCCAGGTAGGCGCCCTGGGCGGCGGAGAGCTGGGCGGCGTCGACACCGAAGTACTGCTGGGCGGCGGCCTGGATGCCGTACGCGCCGCGCCCGTAGTAGGAGGTGTTGAGGTAGCTGGAGAGGATCTCGTCCTTGCTCTCGGTGGCGTCCACCTTGATCGCGATGAAGAGTTCCTTCACCTTGCGGGTGATCGACTGCTTCTGGCTCAGGTACGTGTTCTTCACGTACTGCTGGGTGATGGTGGAGCCGCCCTGGGTGCCCTCGCCCTTGGCCGTGTTGACGGCGGCGCGGACCAGGCCGGGTATGTTGACGGCGCCCTCGTGGTAGAAGTTCCGGTCCTCGGCGGCCAGCGTGGCGTGCTGCGCGGCGGGGGAGACCTTGTCGAGGCCGACGTTCTGCCGGTTGGTCTGGCCGGTCCGGGCGATCACCGAGCCGTCCTGGTAGAGCCAGGTGTTGCTCTGGGCGGTGGCGGCGGCGTGCGCGTCCGGCACCTTCACCAGCGCGATGCCGAGGGCGAACAGGCCGACGCCGAGCAGCAGCGCCGCGACCGAGCCGGCCAGGGTCATCCGCCAGGTCGGGATCAGCCGGCGCCAGCCGGTGCGCCGCGGATGGCGGGCCTTGCTCTTCCGGGTGCGCTGCGCGCCGCCAAGGGCGTTTCGGGACAAGAGCGGCGGCCTTTCGGTGCGGCGGGCAGGCGGCTGTGCGGGCGGCTCGGACGGGCGGGACCGTGCCGGCTCCGGCTCGCACAGACGGGATGGTCGGCGTTCGGGGAACTTTGTCCCATTTCCGGTTTACAGCCCAGAACGCGCCGAAGGTACCGGTTGGCTCCACTGCAACGGGAAGCGAGACCGACATCACACGCAAATCGGGCGTCAATGGGCAGCAAAAAGCCGGAGAGCCCCTCGTTGAATACGAGAGGCTCCCCGGTGTCGGTGCGCCGCCAGGGACTCGAACCCCGGACCCGCTGATTAAGAGTCAGCTGCTCTAACCAACTGAGCTAGCGGCGCCTGCTGACGTGGAAAACAATACACGCTTCCGGAGGTGCCTCGAACCACGTGCGGTGTCACCGGCTCCGGAGCGACTCTCCGCTGTCCGTTTCCGCCCGGTTGGGGTGGAGTTTCCTGCCGGTTAGGGTGGAACCGTGCCCAGCTCCCAGCCCGGCCGCCGGACGGTTCGGCTCACCACCGCCGTCGCCGGCCTGCTGCTGCTCAGTGCGGTGGCGTACACCGCATGGGTCCTGGAGGTGGTGCTCAGCACCGGCCTCGACCCGGTCCAGGCGTACCTCAGCGAGCTCGCCGCCGAGGACCAGCCGCTCGGCGGCCTGTTCCGGGCCACCGACCTGGTCGCCGGACTCGCGGTACTCGCGGGCGCCACCCTCGCGCCGCTCGCCTTCCACACCTCCGCCGGGTCCCGAACCGCCCGGCCCCGAATCGCCCGGCCCCGAATCGCCCGGCCCCGAATCGCCGGGCCCCGAACCGCCGCCGGACCCGGCGCGCCCGGCCGCACCCGCCCCCGGCGGGCCTGGGCGGTGGTCGGCTGGGCCGCGCTCGCCCTGTTCGGCGCGGCCACCGCCGCCGACTCCCGGCTGCCGCTGAGCTGCGCCCCGACCAGCGACGAGATGTGCGCCGCCCGGGAGACCGCCGGCCTGGTCCCCGCCACCCACACCGCGCACGCCGTGACCAGCAGCCTGGCCATGGTCGGCGCGCTCACCGGGCTCACCGCGCTCACCGTCGCCGCCCGGCGCTACGGCTGGTGGCCGCCGGTGCGCCGGTACGGGCCGTGGCTGCTGGGCGCCGAGCTGCTCGCCACCGGGTGGAGCCTGAGCGCCATCGCCGCCTTCGAGGCCGGGCACGGCACCTGGGCGCTCGGCGCCGGCCAACGCCTCCAGGTGCTGCTGGTCGCCCTCTGGCTGGCCCTGCTGGCGACCGCGCTCCTCGCCGCCCGGACCGACCCCGAGGGCCGGGCCGCCCTCGAAGCGCCCGGCGCGGCCGCCCCGGCCCCCACGACGCCCCCCACGACGACCCCCACGTCGGCCACGACCGAGGCCCCGCCCCGGCCCGAGGGGAGGGGGTCGGCATGACGGACGCCCACGACGCCTCGGCCGGTACCGCCGCCTTCCGGCGCGTCGACGGCATCCCGCTGCACGTCCGGGTCGGGGGCCGGGGCCCGGTCTGCCTGCTCACCGGCGGACTCGGCAGCAGCTGGTTCGACTGGGACCTCGTCGTCCCCTTCCTCGCCCCGTACCGCACGGTGGTCCGCTTCGACCGCCCCGGCTACGGCCTGAGCGCGCCCGAGCCGGCCACCCGCCCCGTCCCGACCGCCGCCGGGGAGGCGCACCGGATCCGGGCCGTCCTGGACTCGCTCGGCCTGCACGGTCCGTGCACGGTGGCGGGCCACTCGCTCGCGGCGTTCCACGTCGAGGCCTTCGCCCGGCTCCACCCGGAGCGGACCGCCGGGCTGGTCCTGCTGGACGGCAGCGTCGAGCCGGACCCGCGCCCGCGCCCTTCCCCGGCCCTGCGCGACCTCGCGGCGCGCGCGGCCGCCAGCGCGGCCACCGCCGCCGCCGTGCCGTACCTGCTCGGACCCACCGTGCGCCGGCTGGTCGCCCGGGCCGGGACGGTCCGGCGCGAGGACCTCGCCCCCGCGCCGCTGGTCCGGCACTGCTACCGCACCGGGCGGTCGCTGCGCGCGCTGCTCCGGGAGAACACCCACTACCTGGACATGGCCGCCGAACTGGCCGGACTGCGCCGCAGCACCCCGCTGCCGGACGGCCTGCCGGTCACCGTGCTCGCCGCCGACGACGGCCTGCACGGGCGTCGGACGGAGGAGTGGCTGGCCGCCCAGCGGGAGCTCGCCGCGCTGCTCGGCGCCGAGTACCGCAGCACCGCCCCGGCGGGGCACCTGCTGATGTTCGACCGGCCGGACGCGGTGGCCTCGGCCGTCCTGGACACCGTCCGCTGAACGTGGGGCAGGCCGGTGGAGCAGCGGGCCCGGTCAGCCCCCGCCGGAGTTGTCCGCCGAGACCACCCGCCGGACGGCCTGGGCGATCGGCAGGTCCTTGGCCACCTGCCCGGCGGCCTTCCGGAGCCCGGCGTGCTGCCGTCCGGGGTAGAGCCGCCGGTCCAACTGGCCCGCCCAGAGCAGGCCGGCCAGCTGCCGGTCCCGCTCGGGCAGACCCGCGCCCGCCGTCCCGGACGCCCGGCCCTCCTGCCCGGACCGGCCCTCCTGCCCGAACCTGCCCTCCGGTTCCGGCCGTCCATCCGGTCCGGACCGGCCGCTCGGCCCCGAACGGCCGGCCACGGCGGCCAGGCCGGCGCCGATCCGGTCGGCGATCTCCTGTCCGGCGGTGGCCCGGACCGGTATCCGGGCCCGGTACGGCACCAGCAGGATCCGGCGCCGCTCGACGGTCAGCACGCCCTCGGCGACCAGTCGCTCGCGGAAGTACCGGACCGCCGCCGCCCGGGGGACCTGCCGCACGGCGGCGTCCAGCCCGAGCCGGCGCCCCTTGCGCGCCCGGTCCAGCCGGGCGAGCACGTCGGCGCCGATCTCGTCGCGGGGGCCGAGCGGCTGGAAGCCGGTGATCAGCCGGCCCTCGACGGTGAGCCCGCCGGTCAGCAGCAGCTCGGCGATGACCGCGCCCGCGATCACCCGCTGGAACGCGGCGGAGGAGACCCGCAGCAGCCCCTGCTCCGGATCGGTGCACAGCAGCACCAGTTCCTCCGGGAGCGAGAGCCCGCCGGGCGGGACGGGGTCGGGTGGAACGGCCTCGAACGGGACGGCGTCGAACGGAGCCATGGCGACACGACCTCCGGAAGCGAGGGCGGAGCCCCGGGGTCGACGTGCCGAGGGCCGGGGACGCCGGGGACCGAACGCCCTCAAACTACCCACCGGCACGGCCGTACAACGCCGAAGGGCCCCCTCGCTGATGCGAGAGGGCCCTTCGACCGTCGGTGCGCCGCCAGGGACTCGAACCCCGGACCCGCTGATTAAGAGTCAGCTGCTCTAACCAACTGAGCTAGCGGCGCCTGCTGACCTGGAAGACATTACACGCAGTCGGTCCGATCCGCCGAATCGCCACCATGTGGTCACTGAACGTGACCGTTTGGGGTATCCGTCAGCGGGTGACGGGCAGCCGGGCCAGGAAGACCTTGAAGGCCTCGGGCTGGATCGAGCTCAGCCCGTCGAAGGGGTAGTTCAGCTCCTTCACCACGATCAGGGCCACGCAGATCATCGCGGTCATGATGAGCACCATCGTGGTGTGCAGGCGCAGGCTGGAGACGCTGAACAGGAAGGTGAAGCCGATCGTCAGCACCGCGCCGAGGATCAGCGGGGCCCAGAGCAGGGGCGGGACGGCGTCCTGGATCTGGGTGAGCCGGGAGCGGCGTTCGGTGGCGAGGCCCTCGACGTGGCTCAGGGCGTGCTCGTACTGGATCTGCTGGAGGGTGTCGGCGGGCCGGAGGGCGTTGACGGTGTCCCGGATCCGGTACACCAGGGCGGTGGCCTCCGGGTCGCTGCGCTGGCCGTCCGCCATCATCGACCACTCCCGGTCGATGACGGTGTGTGCGTACTCCAGGGTCAGGTCGGTCAGCCGGGTGCCCTCGGGGCCGGGGAACTGACGGGAGTTCCAGTACAGGCCGGCCAGGTGGTCGGCCTCGCGGAAGGTGGTGTCGCGGGCGGCGTCGGCGGCCTCCCAGACCACGATCACCACGAAGCCCAGCAGCACCGCGTAGAGCACGCCGACCATCGCGAAGATGGCGCCGGCCACCTCGTTGCTCGGGGCCCGGCCCTTGCCCGGGGGACGGCGGGGCAGCAGACGGAGGCCCAGGGCGACGACGGCCAGGGTGCCGTACAGGATCGTCAGGTTGGACCACGTCATAGCAGCAGTTGTCGCACGGTGGCCGGGGGTCTGCCAGACGGGCGTCCGCTGTTCGGCGGCGAGGAGGACGGGAGGAGGACAGCGGGAGGACGGGAGTGGGAAATCGGACCGGCCGACTTCCCACTCCGCGTGGAACCCGCTCCCCGCGGAACCCGCGCCGCCCCGGTCAGCCCTCCGGGAAGTGGCAGGCGGCCTGGTGGTCGACGCGCTCCCCGCCGGGGCCCGCCGTCAGCGGCGGGGCCTCCGTCTCGCAGCGGCCGCGCGCCGCCGCCTCGCCGAGCCCCGCGTAGACGGGGCAGCGGGCCCGGAACGGGCAGCCGGTGTGCCGGACGGTGGGCGAGGGCGGGTCGCCGGCGAGCAGGACGCGGGTCCGGGCGCGTTCGGCGGCCGGGTCCGGCAGCGGGACGGCGGAGAGCAGCGCCCGGGTGTACGGGTGCCGGGGGCGGTCGAAGACGGCGGACACCTCGCCCTGTTCGACGGTCCGCCCCAGGTACATCACGCTGACCCGGTCGGCGAGGTGCCGGATCACCGAGAGGTCGTGCGAGACGAAGAGGTAGGAGAGGCCCAGCTCGGCCTTGAGCGACTGGAGCAGGTTGAGCACGCCGGCCTGGATGGAGACGTCCAGCGCGGAGACCGGCTCGTCGAGCACCAGCAGCTTCGGCCGGACGGCCAGCGCGCGGGCGATCGAGATCCGCTGCCGCTGCCCGCCGGAGAACTGGTGCGGGTAGCGGACGGCGTGGGCCGGGTCGAGGCCCACCTGCCGGAGGAGTTCGGGCACTCGGTGGGCGATGTCCTCCTTCGCCGCCCGCTGGGCGCGCAGCGGTTCGGCGACGATGTCGCCGACCGGCATCCGGGGGTCGAGGCTGGCCATCGGGTCCTGGAAGACGATCTGCACCTCGGCCCGCAGCCGGTGGGCCTCGGCGCGGGAGAGCCCGGTGGTGTCGCGGCCGAGCAGCTCGATCCGGCCGGACTCGGGGGCGGCCAGCCGCAGCAGTTCGAACAGGGTGGTGGACTTGCCGGAGCCGGACTCGCCGACCATGCCGAGCGTCTCGCCCTCCCGGATCGACAGTTCGACGCCGTCCACCGCGTACACCGAGCCGACCCGGCGCTTGAGCACGGTGCCCTTGAGCAGGGGGAAGGTCTTGGTGAGCCCGCCGACCTCCAGGACGGGCGCGCGGTCGGCGCGCGGGACCTCGGCGCCGGCGGCGGCCGGGAGCTCGGGGACGGGGTAGACCTCGGCGGGCGCGGGCCGTCGTTCGGCCAGCTCGTCGGCCCGGACGCAGGCGGCCAGGTGGACACCGGAGCCCGAGCCGGAGCCCGAGCCGGAGCCCGAGCCGGAGCCCGGGTCGGAACCGCCCGAACCGCCCCCGGCCAGCGGCGGCTCGGCCGTGCGGCACCGGTCCTCGACCAGCGGGCAGCGGGCGGCGAACGGGCAGCCCGCCGGCAGCGCGCCCATCGGCGCGGGCGTGCCGGGGATCGGCACCAGCGGCCCGCGCCGCCCGTCCAGCCGGGGCACCGCGCCGATCAGGCCGAGCGTGTAGGGGTGCCGGGGCGCGGCGAACAGTTCGTCGACGCCGGCCGTCTCGACCACCCGTCCGGCGTACATCACCGCGACCCGGTCGGCCATCCCGGCGATCACGCCGAGGTCGTGGCTGACCAGGACGAGGGCGGCGCCGGTCTCGCGCTGGGCGGTCCGCAGCACGTCGAGCACCTGGGCCTGGATGGTGACGTCGAGGGCGGTGGTGGGTTCGTCGGCGAGCAGGACGTCGGGGTCGTTGGCGACCGCCATGGCGATCATGGCGCGCTGCCGCATGCCGCCGGAGAACTCGTGCGGGAAGCTGTCGAGGGCGCGCTCGGGGGCAGGGATGCCGACCAGGTCGAGCAGTTCGGCGGCCCGCTTGCGGGCGGCGGCCCGGTCGAGGCCGGGCTGGTGGATGCGGAGCGCCTCGACCAGCTGGTCGCCGATCCGGTAGACGGGGGTGAAGGCGGAGAGCGGGTCCTGGAAGACCATGGCGATCCGTCGGCCGCGGACGGCGGCGAGTTCGCGTCCGGGCAGGCCGACGAGTTCGCGCCCGTCCAGCCGGACCGAGCCGTGGACGCGGGCGGTGCCGGGCAGCAGGCCGAGCACGGCGAGCGCGGTGACGGACTTGCCGGAGCCGGACTCGCCGACGATGCCGAGGGTCTCGCCGCGCCGCAGGGTGAGGTCGACGCCGCGGACGGCGGGGACGGGGGCGGCGCCGCGCGGGCCGGTGAAGTCGACCCGCAGGTCCCGGACGTGCAGCAGCGGGGCGTCGACGGTGGTGGTCATGCGGGGGTCTCCTTCCCGCGGGCGGGGCGGCCGGCGCGGGTCGAGCGTCGGCGCCGGGGGCGTCGGGCGGCTTCGGCGGTGGGGTCGAGGGCGTCGCGCAGCCCGTCCCCGATCAGGTTGACGGCCAGCACGAAGAGCACCAGCAGCCCGGCGGCGAAGTAGAACAGCCAGGGGAAGACGGGTGCCTCGCTGGTTCCGGCGGCGAGCAGGGTGCCGAGCGAGACGTCGGGCGCCTTGACGCCGAAGCCGAAGTAGGAGAGCGCGGTCTCGCTCATCACGGCGCCGCCGACGGCGATGGTGGCGTCGATGATGAGGAAGGAGGCGACGTTCGGCAGGATGTGCCGGGTGATGATCCGCAGCGGGTGGACGCCCATGAACTGGGCGGCGCGGACGAACTCGCGCTCGCGCAGCGAGATGGTCATCGAGCGGATCACCCGGGCCGTGATCATCCAGTTGAACAGGGCGAGCAGCAGCACGAAGGCGAGCCAGCCGGCGCCCTTCAGCCGGGGCGAGATGATCGTGATGATCAGGAAGCTGGGGAAGACCAGCATGAGGTCGACCAGGAACATCAGCAGCCGGTCGGTCCAGCCGCCGAAGTAGCCGGCGCAGGCGCCGACCACGGAGGCCAGCACGGTCGAGAACAGCGCCACCAGCAGCCCGATGACCAGCGACTTCTGCAGCCCGCGGATGGTCTGCGCGAAGACGTCCTGGCCGACCCCGTTGGTGCCGAACCAGTGGCTGCCGGAGGGGGGTTGGCGCAGCGCGGTGTAGTCGGGGGTGGCGTAGTCCCAGGGGGTGAGGTACTGGCCGCCGAAGGCGAGGACGAACAGCAGCAGGACGACGACGGCGCCGACCAGCGCCCAGCGGGCGGCGAGCAGGCGGGCGAGCACGAGCCGGCCCCGGCCGGTCGGCTCGGGGCGCCCGGGGGCGGCGGCGGCAACGGGAGTGGGAGCGGGCTCCAGGGGCTCCGAGGGCTCCGCGGTCACGGCGGTCACAGGGCTTCTCCTCCGGTCAGGACCGCACGCGCGGGTCGAGGGCGGCGTGCAGGGTGTCGGCGAGGAAGCCGGAGGCGAGCACCACGACCGCGGCGAACAGGTTGACCGCGACGACCGCGTTGACGTCCTGTTCGTTGATGGACTGGATGAACCATTCGCCCATGCCGTGCCAGCCGAAGATGGTCTCGGTGAAGGCGGCGCCGGTGAAGATGCCGAGGAAGCTGTAGGCGAACATCGTCGACATCGGGATCACCGCGGTCCGCAGCCCGTGCTTGAGCAGGGCGCGGCCCCGGGTGAGGCCCTTGGCCTCGGCGGTGCGCAGGTAGTCGGAGCCGAGCACGTCGAGCATGGTGCCGCGCTGGTAGCGGCTGTAGGTGGCGAGGCCGCCGAGCGCCAGCGAGAGGGTGGGCAGCAGCAGGTGCAGCGACCAGTCGGCGAGGTGGGCGCCGAACCCGCCGGTGAGCCCGGGGGTCTCGTAGCCGGTGAACGGGATGACCTCGTGGCCGACCGCGTCCTTGGCGGCGATGGCGCCGTTCTTGAGGAAGAGCGCGACCAGGAAGACCGGCGTGGAGAGCAGGACGAAGGAGAGGACGGTGAGCAGCCGGTCGGAGATCCGGTACTGGCGCACCGCGCTCCAGGCACCGGCGGCGACGCCGAGGACCATGCCGAGCAGGCTGCCGACCAGCAGCAGCCGCAGCGAGACCCAGATCCGGCGGCGGAAGTCGTCGATCACCGGGGTGTCGTGGATGGTGCGGCCGAGGTCGCCGTGGAGCACGAGGTCGCCGGCCCAGCGG
The DNA here is from genome assembly GCF_040683335.1 of Kitasatospora sp. NPDC093806. Taxonomy (NCBI): domain Bacteria; kingdom Bacillati; phylum Actinomycetota; class Actinomycetes; order Kitasatosporales; family Streptomycetaceae; genus Kitasatospora; species Kitasatospora sp. NPDC093806. Next base: position 70,743 of record NZ_JBFBDO010000002.1, on the reverse strand, counting down.
CCGAACCGCTCGACGACCGGGGTGTGGTCGTTCAGGTTGAGGTCGGTGAGCTGGCGCTCGACCGAGGCGGCGGCCGGGCGCGGCACCTTGGCCTCGAAGTAGGTGCGCGGCTGCAGGGCGGCGGCGGCGAGGGCGTACGCCAGGAAGACGGCGGCGACCAGGAGGATCGCGTAGTAGGCGAACCGTTTCGTCAGATAGCGGAGCATCAACGGCCGCCCGGGGTGGGGGCAGGGCCGACGCGTCTGGTGGGCATCGGGGGGTGGCCTTCGGTGGACGGGGGCCCCGGGTCGGGGGGCCGGTGAGGGTGGCGGTCGGGGTGGTGGTCGGGAAACCGCAGGTCAGAGTGTTGCACCGGCGCGCGGCCGGGGTGTTGCGGCTTTGTTGCCTCTTGTTTCGTTTGGATCAGGTGTGAACTCGGCCCCCTGGTACTCGCTCTGAACGGCTGTTACGTTCTGTCCGCCGGCACCGACTTGGCTGCCCACGCTCAAGCCTCGCCACACCTCGCGACGCTCAATTCCCACCGCTCACCTCGCCGAACCCACCCTCGGGGGACCCTCATGGACGCTCTCGCCACGCCCGCGCGCCGGATCGGCCGCGCCGCCGCACTCGCCCTCGCCGTCGGCCTCGCCCTCACCGCGTGCACCTCGGGCGGCGGTGGTTCAGCCGACAACGTGGTCAAGAGCGAGGCGCCGAGACAGGGTTCCAACGACATCAACCCCAAGCCGCTGGAGCAGATCCGCGACGGGGGCGAGGTCAAGTTCCCGCTCTACCAGTGGATCACCCAGTGGAACCCGTTCCAGGTGGACGGCCGCTACGGCGACGCGGTCGACATCATGCGCGTCCTGGAGCCGGAGCTCTTCAAGACCGACGAGACCGGCACCTTCAAGCCGGTCGCCGACTACCTGGTGGACGCCAAGGTCACCTCCACCTCGCCGCAGGTGATCACCTACAAGCTCAACCCCAAGGCCAAGTGGTCGGACGGCAAGCCGCTGAGCTACCTCGACTTCAAGGCCGACTGGGAGGCCAGCAACGGCAAGAAGGACGGCTACAACATCGCCGACTCGGCCGGCTACGAGCTGATCTCCGCGGTCGAGCAGGGCGCCGACCCGGCCGAGGTCAAGGTGACCTTCTCCGAGCCGTACGCGGACTGGCAGAACCTGTTCCGCCCGCTGATCCCGGCCGCCGGGATCGCCACCGCGGACGACTTCAACAAGGGCTGGGTCGACAAGGTCCCGATCACCGCCGGCCCGCTGAAGATCGGCACGGCCGACAAGACCGCGCAGACCCTCACCCTGGTCCCGGACCCGGCCTGGTGGGGCACCAAGCCCAAGCTGGACAAGGTCACCTTCCGGGTGATGTCGCAGTCGGCGACCACCCAGGCCTACCTGAACAACGAGATCGACTTCGCCACCGCGGGCACCGCCACCGCGTACGGGCAGCTCAAGGACGCCAAGGACACCGTGATCCGGTCCGCCAGCCCGTGGGACGAGGTGCACATCTCCTTCGGCGGCGGCGGTCCGCTGGCCGATCAGAAGGTCCGCCAGGCGCTCGGCAAGGCGCTGGACCGCAACGCGCTCATCAAGATCGCCAACAACGGCGTGCCGGTCGAGTTCAAGCCGCTCGGCAACCACATCATCATGCCCAACCAGACCGGCTACCAGGACAACTCCGGCGAGTGGGCCAAGTTCGACCTGGCCGCCGCGAAGAAGGCGCTGGACGAGGCGGGCTGGAAGGAGGCCGGCAGCGGCCAGCCGCGCACCAAGGACGGCCAGGCGCTGTCCCTGCACTGGGTGCTCAACGAGGCCACCCCGCAGGCCCAGGTCGACCTCGCCACCGCCGCCCAGGCGATGTGGCTGGCGGCCGGGGTGAAGGTGGAGGTCGACAAGGTGCCGTCCAACGACTTCTTCACCAAGTACGTCAACGCGGGCAAGTTCGACATCGCCAGCTGGCGCAACACCGACTCGTTCCCGCTCTCCACCAGCCTGACCAACTTCCGCCTGCCGCAGGGCGACAACGTCTTCGGCAACTTCTCCAAGCTGGGCAGCGAGGAGATCGACGGGCTGCTCAAGAAGGCGGCCGGCACGATCGACCCGGCGGAGGCCGCGAAGCTCTACAACCAGGCGGACGCCAAGATCTGGGAGCTCGGCCACACCGTCGAGCTGTACCAGCGGCCGACCGTGGTGGCGTCCCGCAAGGGCCTGGCCAACTACGGGGCGTTCGGCCTGGCGAGCACGGACTACGCCAGGATCGGCTGGGAGAAGTAGCCGCTGACGGCGGAGGATCCACCGCACGACGGACCGCACGGCAGGCGCTGGCGAGCAGCGCGGTGATCACGAGGCCGGTGGTGCGGACACGGGAAGACCGGCGCTGCCGCCCCCGCTGTCCTGCCACCGGCCTTGACCTTCCGCGATGCCCGCAGGCCGCCCGTGTCGTGGGATCCGTCCCCGGACCCGCCCGCTTCGAACCGGGGACGAATCTAGCGGGGTGACCGGGCCGCCGGGGCGTACGGCGCGGCCGGGCCCGGAAACCCGTCGCGCTGTCACCCGGTTCGCGCACCGGGGCGTCAACTCTCGCTGACGACACGGCAAATCGGCCCGGTCCGGGGCAATCGCCGCGCCCCGCAGGGCGGGTGGCGGGCCGACCCCGGCGGTCGTCCCGGGCCGGCGGCGGGGTCGCGTACGGGGTCGCGTACGGGGGCGAGTACGGGGGCGAGTACGGGGCTGCGGTCCGGGCCGCGTCGGGGCCGTTTCCCCGGACGGTCCGGGGCCGCGCCGGTGCGGGCGGCGGTGCGTGCGCGGGGCCCGGCCCGCTGCCAGGATGCGGCGGGTACAGCCCGCCCGTCCGGAGCCCGGAGACCCGCCGATGAGCAGCGATTCCGCCGCCGCCCCCCGCCCGCACCCCGTCGACCCGCGCCCGGTGCGCCGGATGGTCCCGCGCAGCCGGGACGAGCCGCACCGGGTCGCCACCCCGCTGGAGCTCTTCTTCGACCTCTGTTTCGTGGTCGCCGTCGGCCAGGCCGGCCGGGAGCTCGCCCACGACCTCGCCGAGGGGCACTGGGGCGACGGCCTGACCGGGTACGTCCTGGCCTTCTTCGCCATCTGGTGGGCCTGGATGAATTTCACCTGGTTCGCCTCCGCGTACGACTGCGACGACGTCCCGTACCGGGTCACCACCCTGGTCCAGATCGCCGGGGTGCTGATCCTCGCGGCCGGTGTGCCCAGGCTGTTCGGCGAACAGGACCTGGTGCTGGCGGTGGTCGGCTACATGGTGATGCGGCTGGCCATGGTGACCCAGTGGCTGCGCGCGGCGGCCGCCGAGGAGGGCGCGGCGCGCGCGGTGGCGCTGCGCTACGCGGTCGGGATCACGCTCTGCCAGATCGGCTGGGGCGTGGTGCTGGCGCTGCCGGAGGGGGCGCGCCCGGTGGTGATCCCGCTGGGCGTGCTGGCCGAGCTGGCCGTCCCGGCCGTCGCCGAACTGCGGTTCCAGACCACCTGGCACCCGCACCACATCGCCGAGCGGTACGGCCTGTTCACGCTGATCGTGCTCGGTGAGACGGTGGCGGCGGCGACCGTGGCGGTGCAGTCCGCGGTGGACGAGCATGAGGGTCTCGGTCGGCTGCTGCCGGTCGCGGCCGGCGGTCTGCTGATCTGCTTCTCGGCCTGGTGGATCTACTTCGCCCGGCCGGTCCACGAGCACCTGCGCGGCAACCGGCAGGCCTTCCTCTGGGGTTACGGCCACTACCTGGTGTTCGGCGCGGCGGCCGCGATCGGCTCCGGGCTGGAGGTCGCGGTGGAGTCGGCGGTGCACAAGGCGCACGTCTCCGAGACGGCCGCCACCGCCACGGTGACCGTCCCGACCGCGCTCTACCTGTTCACCGTCTGGCTGCTGCACTCCCGGCACGTCAAGACCGGCCCGGCCCAGGCGCTGCTGCCGGTGGCCGCGGCCGCGGTGCTCGCCTGCACGGCGGCGGGCGGGGACGGGGTGCTGGCGGCGGGCCTGGTGAGCGCGGCCACGGTGGCGGTCGGGGTGGCGCTGCACGCCCGGGAGCGCTGAGCGGCACCGGACCGCCGCGCCGCCCGTCCGTCCGTCCGCCCGCCCGCCGGCTCGCCCGCCCGTCCGCCCGGAGTCACCGGTGGACGGGCGGCGCGGCGTCAGCGGCGGCCCAGGACGGCGGCCCGGCGCGGTGGAGCGGACCCCTGCGGCTGCCCGTCGCGGGGGTGCTCCTCGGCCCGGACCTCGTCGACCGGCCCGACCGTCCCGACCGGCCCGACCGTCCCGGGTGGGCCGGTGGCCCCGGTCGGTCCGCGTGCCTCGGGCGGGCCGGGCGGCGGGCCGAGCAGGTCCCGGAGGGTCTCGTCGTGGCCGGCCAGCCAGCACCGGTACGCGGGGCTGGCCTGGGCGAGGTCGAGGTAGGCCGCCCGCAGCTCCTGGTACAACGCCTCACCGGCCGGAGGGCCGAGCGCGCGCGGCCGCCAGACCAGCAGCAGCCGGACGGCGAGCGGGTCGCCGCGCAGCCGCCGCACGACGGTGCCGGGGCCGGGGACGGAGGTCGGCTGGCAGGGGCGGACCGCCTCGCCGGAGGCGACCAGTTCGGCGGCGGTGGCGTTGTCCCCGACCTGGACCACCCGCGGATTGAGCCCGGCGGCGCGGAACACCCGGCGCATCGCCGCGTACTCGTGGTCGGCGGTCGGGTCCACCATCCAGGTGTCCCCGGCGAGTTCGGCCAGCGCGACCTGCGACCGGGCGGCCGCCGGGTGGCCGGCCGCGAGCGCGACGAACTGCGGCTCCCGGGCCAGCAGCACCCGGTGCTCGGCGTCCGGGGGCAGCCGCAGCGGGAAGCCCTCGCTCTCGTGCACGAAGGCGACGTCCAGCTGGTCGCCGGCGATCATGCGGAGCAGGGCGTTGGCCGAGATGTCGACCTGGATCGTGGTGTCGGTCTCCGGCAGCCGCTCGTGCACCCGGCGCAGCCAGGCCGCCACCGCCCGGCTGCCGACGCTGCCGATCCGCAGCCGCCGGGCCCGTTCGCCCCCGGCCGCCTCGCGGGCCTCCTGGCGGGCGGCGGCGACCAGCGCGGCCATCTCGGCGATCACCGGCCTGGCCCGGGACAGCACCGAGTGGCCGAGCGCGGTGGGCCGGCTGCCGGTCTGCTCCCGGGTGAACAGCGTTCCGCCGACGGCCCGTTCGATCCGGTGCAGCTGGGTGGTGAGGGACGGCTGGGTCATGCCGAGCTGCAGCGCGGCCTTGCGGAGGCTGCCGGAGTCGGCGATCGCGCACAGCACCCGCAGGTGTCTCACGTCGAGCTCCACATCGGGAGCGTAACGGTCGAAACGGTATGACGCCAGGGACATGACAGGCCATCGGGTCGGCAGGGGCGTGACGGAGGCGCCGCGGGAGGCTCCGGAACGGACGCCGGAACGGGCTCCGCACGGGGCGCCGGAAGGGCCCGGAAGTGCCCGTGGCAACCCCGGTGATTGCTTCGTGCTATCGCCGGTTGACATCATCCGCCGGGCCGCCGGCCTGGCCGAAGCTCTGGGGCAGCAAGCATTCATCCGATGCCCGCGGCCCGGCCCCCACCGAGCCGCGACGCACTCGCGAATCGGAGCCCCCACATGAACCGCATTTCGCGGACGCTCTCCGCCGCGCTCGGCCTGGCGCTCGCCGCCGGGGTGGCCGCCCTGCCCACCGCCGCCACCGCCGCTCCCGTGACCGCCCCCGCCACCGGTGCCTCCGCGCAGCACTACACCCCGGGCACCGCCGCGGCGGACGCCGGGAAGACCGCCGGCAAGACCGCCGGCAAGGCGGACAACCAGGCGTTCTACGACGCCGTGATGAAGTCCGCGCGGGCCAAGCAGGCCGCCGCCCCGTTCCTGAAGGCCGTGGTGGTGACCTACGACCCGAGCAACGCGCCGTCCTTCGCCGGGCAGATCTCCCAGAGCGCGCAGATCTGGAACGGCTCGGTCGCCAACGTCCGCCTCCAGGCCGGCTCCAACGCGGACTTCGACTACTACGAGGGCGACGACCCGAGCAACGGCTCCTACGCCAGCACCGACGGCCACGGCCGCGGCTACATCTTCCTCGACTACACCCAGAACCAGCAGTACTCCTCGCTGCGGGTCGTCGCGCACGAGACCGGGCACGTGCTGGGCCTGCCCGACCACTACTCGGGCCCGTGCAGCGAGCTGATGTCCGGCGGCGGCCCCGGCCCGTCCTGCACCAACCCGTACCCGAACAGCACCGAGCGCAGCCGGGTCAACTCCCTCTGGCGCTACGGCCTGGCCGGCTGACGGCCCCCGGAACCCACTCCGGCGAACCCCTGACGAGCCCGACCGGACGACCCCCTCCGGCCGGCCGGGCGGCGCGCGCCCAATCCGCGCGGCAACTCCGGCACCACCCCACGCGGCACCGCCGCACGCACCACCAGCGCACGCACCACCAGCGCGTGCGGCGCACCGCCGCACGCGCCACCCCCACCCCTCCACTCCGTGACGGGAGCCCCCCACATGAACCGAGTCTCGCGTACGCTCTCCGCCGCCCTCGGCCTGGCGCTCGCCACCGGCCTGGCCGCGCTGCCCACCACGGCCGTCGCCGCGCCGGTCCAGGGCTACACGGCCGCCGCCACCGGCTACTCCGCCTCGGCCGCCGAGGACGCCGACAACCAGGCCTTCTACGAGGCCGTGATGAAGTCCGCGCTGGCCAAGAAGGCCGCCAACCCCTACCTCAAGGCCGTCACCGTCACCTACGACGCCAGCAGCGCGCCCACCTTCCGCAACCAGATCGCCCAGAGCGCGCAGATCTGGAACAGCTCGGTCGCCAACGTCCAGCTGCGGGCCGGTTCGCCCGCCGACTTCCGCTACCGCGAGGGCAACGACTCGCGCGGCTCCTACGCCAGCACCGACGGCCACGGCCGCGGCTTCATCTTCCTCGACTACGCGCAGAACCGGCAGTACTCCTCGCTGCGGGTGGTCGCGCACGAGACCGGGCACGTGCTGGGCCTGCCCGACCACTACTCGGGCCCGTGCAGCGAGCTGATGTCCGGCGGCGGCCCCGGCACCTCCTGCACCAACCCGAACCCGAACAGCGCCGAGCGCAGCCGCGTCAACTCCCTCTGGGCGCGCGGCTGATCCCTCCGCACCGCATCGGACGGCCCGGCCGCCGGCACCCCGGCGGCCGGGCCGCCCCACGCGCGTGCCCGCCAAGGGCCTGTCCGGCGGATCCGGCCAGGCCCGCGACGCCTGAGCACGCACCTCGCCGCGTTGTCGTCGGTCGCCGATGCTCCGCATGGACTCCCTCCTCCGCCTTGCGATGCACGCACTCAGACGCCGCGACCTGATCCGACCGGATCCGCCGGACAGGCCCTGCGGCGACCCCGAGCAGGGCCGGCGGTGCGCGCCCCACCGTGTCACCGCCGCGCCCGCTCGCGCCCGGCCCGCCCCCGGCGGGCCGGACACCCCGAGCAGTCGCGCACCCCCGGCGTTGTCGGTGCCGCGTGCGAGCATGCGGACGAGGAACCGTCCGCCGCCGACCGCGAGGTGCCGCCCGCCATGCCCAAGTCCGTCCCCGACCGCCTCGAAGACCTGCCCTACGCCGACCACCTGAGCCCGCACACCGGCCCGCTGCGCGGCGACGCGCGCTACGACACCGTCCACTTCGACGGCGGCGAGTACACCGACCAGTCGGCGGCCGGCGCGACCTTCCTGGAGTGCGCCTTCAGCGGCGTCGCGCTGAGCGGGGTGAAGCTCCGCCAGGCCCGGTTCAACGAGGCCTGGGTGCAGGCCGGCCGCTGGGTGGCCTGCGACCTCGCCGGCGCCGAGTGGCAGGACGTCACCGTCATCGGAGGCGTGCTGGCCGGCGTCACCGCGCACGGCTCGGCGCTGCGCCGGACGGTCTTCCGCGGCTGCAAGCTGGAGGCGGTCAACCTGCGCGCCGCCGCGCTGCGCGACGTCGTCTTCGAGGACTGCCTGCTGCGCGACGTCGACTTCGGCGACGCCCGGCTCACCGACGTGGCCTTCCCCGGCTCCACCCTGGAGGAGGTCCGGCTGCGCGGCGCCACCCTGACCAGGACCGACCTGCGCGGCGCCGTCTCGCTGGGCCTGCCCGACGGCCACCAGGGCCTGCGCGGCGCGCTGATCAGCTCCACCCAACTCCTCGAACTGGCCCCCCAGTTCGCCCAGGCCCTGGGGATCACCGTGAAGGACTGAACACCCCGCCCCGGCCCCCCGTTCAGCCGACGGTCGTTCGGTGACGGGCGGGCGAACAGTCCGCCAACCCTGCCGCGCGCCCCTGGTGGGGGCGGGCGGGCCGGTGGAGGATGCTGCGCGATCGAGTGGGCCCCGACTTGTGTGCACAACATCGCCGCACAACATCCGCCAGTGAAGGGACGGGCTGGGCTGATGGCCGAGCTGAGCCGTAGGAAGTTCGTGACGCTGTCCGGCGCCGCCGCCGCGGGCCTCGCGGTGGCCGGAGCCGGCACCGCCGGCGCGGGCGCCGCCCCCGCCAAGGCCGCCGAGACGGCCGCCGGGACGGTCGCCGACAGCACCGGAGTGGCGCCCTCGGCGGCGCTGTCACAGACCGGCACCATCGCCGACGCGCGGCACGTCGTCATCCTCATGCAGGAGAACCGCAGCTTCGACCACTACTTCGGCATGCTGCGCGGTGTCCGCGGCTTCGCGGACCGCTCCGCCATCCAGATCGCCGGCGGCTACTCCGTCTTCAACCAGCCCAACGGCCTGGGCCGCCAGTACCCGTGGCAGTTCAGCCTCACCAAGCCGGCCGGCGGCGCCGACCCGGAGCGCCTGGCCCAGTGCAACGGCGACCTCGCCCACGGTTGGGGTGATCAGCACCGGGCCTGGAACGGCGGCAAGATGGACTCCTGGGTGGCGGCCAAGGGCAACAACCGCCCGCTCGGCTTCCTCACCCGCCAGGACATCCCGTTCCACTACGCGCTCGCCGAGAACTGGACCATCGCCGACGCCTACTTCTGCTCGGTGCTGAGCGCCACCGGCCCCAACCGCACCTACCACTGGTCCGGCCAGATCGACCCGGCCGGCGCCGCGGGCGGCCCGGCCTACGACGGCGGCGACGAGAAGGGCCTGCGCTGGCAGACCTACGCCGAGGCGCTGGAGAACGCCGGCGTCAGCTGGAAGGTCTACCAGAACGCCGCCGACAACTACGGCGACAACGCCCTGGCCTACTTCACCCAGTTCGCGAACGCGCCGGCCGGCAGCCCGCTCGCCGTCAAGGGCATGGGCTCGGTGCCCAAGGTCACCGGGAAGACCCCGGACGACATCATCGCCGCGCTCAAGGCCGACGTGCAGGCCGGCACCCTCCCGCAGGTCTCCTGGATCGTCCCCAACCAGGAGGTCTCCGAGCACCCGTACGCCACCCCGGCCGACGGCGCGCACTTCGTCCACCGGGTGATCGACGCGCTCAACGCCGACCCGGACGTCTTCAACTCCAGCGTGCTGTTCCTCAACTACGACGAGAACGACGGCTTCTTCGACCACGTCCCGCCGCCCGCCGCCCCGGCCGGCACCCCGGGCGAGTTCTACAACGGCACCAACATCGGCCTGGGCTTCCGCGTCCCGCTGATCGCCGTCTCGCCGTGGACCCGCGGCGGCTGGGTCTCCTCCGAGGTCTTCGACCACACCTCGGTGCTGCGCTTCCTGGAGAAGTGGACCGCCGCCCTCGGCAAGCCCGCCGCCTGCGTCAACATCAGCGACTGGCGCCGGCGGGTCTGCGGCGACCTCACCGGCCTGTTCGACTTCGCCAACCCGGTGTACGGCCTGCCCGCGCTGCCCGACACGGCCGGCGCGGTGGTCGGCATGTCCAGCTGCGGCCCGCTGCCCAACCCGGCGCCGGTCGACAACAAGCTGCCCGCCCAGGAGACCGGCACCCGCCCGGCCCGCGCCCTGCCCTACCAGCCGAACGCCAACCTGGACCGGCTGGAGTACGGCTCGGCCGGGGCGATCAAGGTCTGGCTGAAGATGGCCAACGAGGGCGCCACCGCCGCGAAGTCCGCCCACTTCGCCGCCTACGCCAACGCCTACCGCGGCGGCGGCCCCTGGCAGTACACCGTCGACCCGGGCGGCAACCAGAGCGACTTCTTCAACTGCGGCACCGGCTACGGCGGCGGCCAGTACGACCTGAGCGTGGTCGGCCCCAACCGCTTCCTGCGCCGCTTCAAGGGCGACGCCACCAAGGCCGGCAAGAACGCCGCCGTCACCGCCTCCTACGCGGTCGAGCCGGGGACGGGCAGGCTCGCGCTCTACCTCAAGCTCGCCAACACCGGCGGCACCGCGCTGACCTTCACCGTCACCTCCACCAACTACCGCACCGACGGCCCGTGGACGTACCAGGTGCCGGCCGGCGGCAGCGTCAGCGACTTCTTCAACGCCGTCGCCTACACCAACGGCTGGTACGACTTCACCGTCACCGTGGACGCGGACAGCACCTGGTCGCAGCGGTTCACCGGCCACCTGGAGACCGGCGCCGCCAGCGTCAGCGGCTGAGCGCCGCCGCTCACCGGCCCCGGGGGAACCACGGATCGTGGACCTCCCGGGGCCCGTCCGGCGTCAGCAGGGTGAGCGTCGGCGGCGCGGCCGCGTACTCGGCCAGCAGCACCGCGCCGTGCCGGGTCTCCAGCTCCGCCTGCACCGGCACCCGCAGCCGGCTCAGCGCCCGCCGCAACTGCAGCGCGTCCCGCCGGCTGACCGGCTGCGGCGCGCGCAGCACCAGCCGCAGCGGGCTCAGCGGACCGGCCACCGGCTCGCCGGTCGCCAACTCGTAGCCGATCGCGCCGATCGGCCCCCAGGCCAGCCGGTGGTCCATGACCAGCTGCCCGACCAGCGGCAGCACCACCAGCGCCGGGACGGCCGCCACCCGCTCCGCCGGCAGCAGCCCGATCCGGCCCGGCAACTGCTCCGGGCGCAGCGTGCGGGCCACCGCCGCGCGCGGCGCCAGCGCGTCCAGGCGCTGCCCGCGCTCGGGGCCGCGCACCGTCACCGGCAGCCAGGTCTCCGGCGTGGCCGACACGTCCCGGGTGCAGCGCACCGGGTGCGGGGTGTCGGCGGGCGCGCCGACCAGGGCCGACGCCCGTCCGACCGTCACCCACGGGTGCGCCCGCAGCACCTGGCGCGCCCAGTCCGGCAGCGCGCCGCCGCCGAGCGGGCGCAGCGAGCTCGGGCACTGCACCAGGAGCAGGTCGTGGACGCCGGGCAGCCGCCCGTCGAGCGCGGCCAGCGGTCCGACCAGGCGGCGCGGTCCGCCGTGCAGTTCCTCGCTCGGACGGGGGACGTGGGGGCGGGCGGCGACGGTCACGGCGGGCTCCAGGGGTGGGATCGGGACCGGCTGACGACTCCACCCTCCCCCCGCCCCACCGGGGTGACTACGGCCTTTCGACGCCTCCACCCGGGACCAAGGACTCAACGCCCCCGACACCACCCCGACACCGCCGGGCCCCGGGGGGCCGGGCCGCCGGTCATGTAGCGGATGCGGGCGGGGCGTGGCGGTGTGAGAGTGGGGGCAGCCCGGAATTCGTCCGGAGGAGGAGTCATGGGCATCTTCGACAGGTTCCGCCACAGGGCGCCGCACGCCGCCGAGGAGGCCGCCGCCCAGCGCGCCGCCCTCGCGCACGACGAGGCCGCCGACGCGTTCAGCGTCGAGGCGGAGAAGGCCCGGGAGGCCCGGGAGAGTGCCGCGATCAGCGAGCAGGAGGCCGAGGAGCGGGCTCGCGCGGACATGACGGCCGAGGGCGACCCCTGGGGCTGACCACCCCGCCCGGATCACCCCTGAGGGGCGCGCCCGCCGCCGGGCGCGCCCTCACCGCTGCCGCCACCGCTCCCGCGGCGGCAGCGGCGGCCGCCGCAGGTCCGGCCGGGGCGTGTCGGCCGGCGGCGGGACGGCGGCCGGCGCGTCCTCCAGCAACTCCAGCGCCAGCCGGACTGCCGTGACCAGCTCCGGGTACCGCCCGGCGGCCCAGTCGGCGGGCGCCCGCAGGATGTGCACGTCCGGTTCGACGCCCCGGTTCTCCACCGACCAGCCCAGCCCGCCGGTGAACCAGGAGGCGTTCTTCGGCACCGAGATCTGCGTCCCGTCGCCGAGCGTGTGCCGCCCGGTCATGCCGACCACCCCGCCCCAGGTCCGGTTGCCGACCACCGGACCGAGCCCGAGCAGCCGGATGGCGGCGATGATGACGTCGCCGTCCGAGCTGGTGGCCTCGTCGGCGAGCGCCACCACCGGCCCGCGCGGTGCGTCGCGCGGCCACCGGACCGGCTCCCGCCCCCGGCTGAAGTCCCAGGACAGCACCCGCCGGGTGAGCTTCTCCAGGACGAGTTCGGAGACGTTGCCGCCGGCGTTGCCGCGCACGTCCAGGACCAGCGCGGGCTTGTCCATCTCCCGCCGCACGTCCCGGTTGAACTGCGCCCAGCCGGAGCCGCCGAGGTCCGGGATGTGCAGGTAGCCGCACCGGCCGTCGCTGAACTCCCGGACCAGGGCGCGCCGTTTGACCACCCAGTCCTGGTAGCGCAGCGGCCGTTCGTCGGTGAGCGGGGTGACGGTGATCCGCCGGACGGTGCCGTCGGGCCCGCCCCGGCGCAGGGTGAGTTCGACGCTGGTGCCGCCGGTGCCGGCGAGCAGCGGGAGCGGCCCGCGCACCGGGTCGACCGGCCGTCCGGCGACGGCGAGCAGTTCGTCGTCGTCCAGCACGCCGTGGGTGGCGAGCGGGGCGCGGGCGCGCGGGTCGGAGGACTCGCCGGGCAGCACCCGGTGGACCAGCCAGCGTCCGTCGGGGGAGCGGTGGGCGTTGGCGCCGAGCAGGCCTAGCGGCTGCTGGGCGAGGGCGGGGCCCTCGCCGCGCCGGGAGGGGGTGACGTAGGCGTGCGAGGTGCCGAGTTCGCCGAGGAGTTCGCGGAGCAGGTCGGCGAAGTCGTCCGGGCCGGCGATCCGGGCCAGCAGCGGCTCGTACTGGGCGACCAGGGCGGGCCAGTCCAGCCCGCACATGCCCTGGTCCCAGAACTGGTCGCGGACGATCCGGGCGGCCTCCGCGTAGGCCTGGCGCCACTCGGCGGGCGGGTGCACGGTGTGGGTGATCCGGCGCAGGTCGACGGTGGTGGCGGCGGACGGGGCGGTGACCGGGACGATCCGCAGGGTGCCGGACGCGTAGACGGCGACCGAGCCGCCGTCCCCGGAGACGGCGTAGCCGTCGAGCTTGTCGGCGAGCGTGGAGCGGCTGGCGCGGGCCAGGTCGAAGTACTCCAGGGAGGGGCGGCCGGAGGTGTCGTCGGGGTTGGTGAAGGTCTGCCCGAGGGTGCCGGAGATCGGCCAGCGCAGCCAGACCAGCCCGCCCCGGACGGCGTCGGTGGCCGAGTACTTGCCGGCCAGCACCGGGAACTGGATCAGCCGCTCGCCGATGCCCGCGGGGTCGAGGTGGACGGTGCCGTCGCCGCCGCCGTCGCCCTGCGGGGCGCCGTCCTCGGCGGGGGCGGCGAACGGGGACGGCGTGTCGGCGGCGAGCGGGACGAGGTAGGGGCGGCAGCCGAGCGGGAACGAGAGGTCGCCGGTGTGCACGTCGTGGACGGGGTCGAAGCCGCGCCAGGAGAGGAAGGCGAGGTAGCGGCCGTCCCGGGTGAACACCGGCTGCTCGTCCTCGAACCGGCCGTCGGTGACGTCGGTGACCGGGCCGGGCGCGTCGACGGGGGTGAGCCGGATCCGGCGCAGTGACCGTCCGGCGGCGGGCTGGGACCAGGCGATCCACCGCGAGTCGGGGGAGAAGCGGGCGCTGGAGACGGGGCCGTGGCCGGAGGCGGCGAGTTCGCGGACGGCGCCGTCGGCGGTGGCGACCAGCAGCAGCCGGCCGTCGGAGGCGGTGGCCGCGAGGTGGGCGCCGTCGGGGGCGGCGGTGAGCTCCAGGACGCGGCCGAGCCGGCCGGCGGCGAGCAGCCGGCGGCCGTGCGGTCCGGGGGCGTGTTCGTGGCCGGGCAGCGGGACGAGTTCGACGGCGTCCTCGCCCTCGGCGTCGGTGATCCAGCCGGCCTCGCCGGTGCGGCCGAGCACGACCGGCAGCCGGGTGCGGACGCCGGGGGTGTCGGCGAGCGCCCGGGCCGGGCCGTCCCGGTGGGTGAGCCAGTACTGGCTGCCGCGCACGGTGATCACCCCGGCCCGGCCGGTCTGGTCGCAGGCGAGGTCCTTGACCTGCGTGGACGCGCTCACCTGGTACGGGCGCCGGCCGGCCCGGGCGCCGCCGAGCGGGACCCGCAGCCGGCGCGGGGCGGGCGCGGCCAGGCTCTCCAGCAGCCAGAGGTCGCCGGCGTGCTGGTAGACGATCCGGGTGCCGTCGGTGGCCGCCTCGCGGGCGTAGTAGGAGGCGTGGTCGGTGTGCCGGCGCAGGCCGGTGCCGTCGGGGCGGCAGGAGTAGAGGTTGCCGATGCCCTCGTGGTCGGAGAGGAAGGCGATCCGGTCGCCGTCGGGGCCGGCCACCGGCATCGGCGAGGCGAGGTGCCCGGGGAGGTCGGGCAGGATCCGCAGGCCGTCCACCCAGAGCCGGCCGGTGGCGCCGCCGCGGTAGCGCTTCCAGGCGGCGGGCTCGTGCGGGGCGGCGCCGGTGAGCAGCACGGTGTGGGCCGGGCCGACCTGGGCGTCGCCGACCGGCCCCCAGGGCATCCGGCGGCCGGGGCTGCCGTCGGGGGGCAGGGCGTGCGCCCAGGTGTAGTGGCCGAAGGGCTCGTGGAAGGAGGTGACGGCGAGCAGCTCGCCGTCCGGGAGCCAGCCGCGCAGCCGGGTGTCCTGGCTGCCCCAGTGGCTGAGCCGGACGGCCTCGCCGCCGTCCACCGGGGCGGTCCAGATCTCGGGGGAGAGGCTCTGCCAGCTGGTCCAGGCGAGGACGCGGCCGTCGGGGGAGAGCCGGGGGTGGCTGACCCGGGTGCGGTCGCAGCTGACCCGCCAGGCCCGGCCGGTGCCGCCGTCGTCACCCGCCGCCGCCAGCGGGGCGAGCCAGACGTCGTCCTCGGCGGTGAACGCCAGCAGGCCCCCGCGCAGGTGGGGGTAGCGGAGGTAGCCGGGCGACGTCACCCTTCCATGCTTCGACGGGGTGTCACGCCCGGCAACCGGAAGGAGCCGGACCGGGCTCCGGAACCGGTCTGGACCATTGACACCGCACGGCCGGATCCACTTCAGTGGTCTAGTCCAACTTGCAGACTCGGCCGCGCCGTTCCCCCACCACCGGCGCGCGCCCAGGCCTGCCCCGGACGTCCCCCACACCCGCGCCCTCCGCAAGGAGTCCCCACATGCGCACGAGAAACACTGTGCCGTCGCCCGCCCGCCGGGGCCGCGCCGCGCTCGCGGCCGGCACCGCCTCGGCCGTCGCCGCCGCCACCATGATCGGTCTCACCCTGGGCCTGGCGCCCACCGCCTCGGCCGGCGAGTTCCTGGTCAACGGCGGCTTCGAGAGCGGCGCCCTCGGCCCGTGGAGCTGCGCCGGCGGCACCGGCAGCGTCGTCACCGGCCAGTCCCACAGCGGGAGTTACGCCCTCGCCGGGGCCGCCTCGGCGAGCGACAGCGCCCGCTGCGCGCAGACCGTCACGGTCGCCCCCAACACCACCTACACGCTCAGCGCCCACCTCAAGGGCTCGTACGTCTACCTCGGCGTGGACGGCGGCACCTCCACCTGGACGCCCGGCACCGGCGGCGCGTACCAGAAGCTGAGCGTCTCCTTCACCACCGGCGCCAACCAGACCAGCGCCACCGTCTACACCCACGGCTGGTACGGCCAGGGCACCTACTACGCGGACGACGTCTCGCTGGACGGCCCGGGCGCCCCCAGCCCGACCGCGACGCCCACCGTCACCCCGACCGTGACGCCCACGGTGACCCCCACCGTGACGCCGACGGTCACGCCCACGGTGACGCCCACCGTGACCCCGACGGTCACGCCCACCGTCACCCCCACCACGCCGCCGCCCGGCGGCAAGGCCCTGGTCGGCTACCTGCACGCCAGCTTCGCCAACGGCGCCGGCTACACCCGGGTGGCCGACGTCCCCGACTCCTGGGACTTCATCAACCTCTCCTTCGGCGAGCCGACCTCCGTCACCTCCGGCGACATCCGGTTCAACCGCTGCCCGGTCGCCGAGTGCCCGACCGCCGAGTCCGACGCCGACTTCAAGGCCGCCATCGCCGCCAAGCGCGCCAAGGGCAAGAAGGTGCTGATCTCGATCGGCGGCCAGAACGGCCAGGTCCAGCTCACCACCGTGGCCGCCCGGGACGCCTTCGTCGGCTCGGTCTCGGCGATCATCGACAAGTGGGGCCTGGACGGCCTGGACATCGACTTCGAGGGCCACTCGCTGTCCCTGCAGACCGGCGACACCGACTTCAAGAACCCGACCAGCCCGGTCGTGGTCAACCTGATCTCGGCGGTCAAGACGCTCAAGGCCAAGTACGGCGCGGGCTTCGTGCTGACCATGGCCCCGGAGACCTTCTTCGTCCAGCTCGGCTACCAGTACTACGGCTCCGGCCCCTGGGGCGGCCAGGACCCGCGGGCCGGCGCCTACCTGCCGGTGATCCACGCGCTGCGCGAGGACCTGACCCTGCTGCACGTCCAGGACTACAACTCCGGCTCCATCATGGGCCTGGACAACCAGTACCACTCGATGGGCGGCGCCGACTTCCACGTCGCGATGACCGACATGCTGCTCAAGGGCTTCCCGGTGGCGGGCAACGCCAACAACGTCTTCCCGCCGCTGCCCGCCGGCAAGGTCGCCATCGGCATGCCGGCCACCACCAACGCGGGCAACGGCTACGTCGCCCCGGCCGAGGTCAACAAGGCGCTGGACTGCCTCACCAAGCTCGCCAACTGCGGGAGCTACGTCCCGAAGGCGGGCGCCCAGCCCGGCCTGCGCGGCCTGATGACCTGGTCGATCAACTGGGACCAGTTCGGCGGCCGGGAGTTCTCGAAGAACTTCGACTCCTACTTCCGCCGCTGAGCGGAGGTCCGGGTGGGCCGGTGCCGAGCGGTCCGCCGCTCAGTGGTCCACCCGGACCGTCGCCAGGTACTCCGCGATCGCGTCCCGGTTGCGGGTCAGGCAGTCGATCCGCGCGCTCATCCCGGCCAGCTCCTGCTCCAGGGTGGCGATCATCTCCGGGGTGGCGTGCTCGAAGTGGATGGCCCTGGGGGTGTTGAGGCAGGGCAGGATCTGCTTGATGATCCTGGTCGGCAGCCCCGCGTCGAGCAGTCCGCGGATCTGCAGCACCCGGTCCACGATCGGCTCGGAGTACGCGCGGTAGCCGTTGGCGCAGCGCTCGGCCGCGATCAGCCCCTGTTCCTCGTAGTAGCGCAGCAGCCGCCGGGACGCCCCGGTCCGTTCGGACAGCTCGCCGATCCGCATGGGCTCCCCACCTCAGTCGCGTCGACCCCCGTCGCGTCGCCCCCGAACGACGGTGCGGGGGCCGGTTTCGAGGATAGCCGCCCGCCCCTGACGGCGGGTCAGCAATCCCCGAGCGGATCGCGCGCCGCCATCAGCCCGCCCCGGTAGGAGAAGGCCACCGCCTGGGCCCGGTCGCGGGCGTCGATCTTGGTCAGGATCCGCTTCATGTGCGTCTTCACGGTCGACTCGGCGAGGACGAGCAGCGCGGCGATCTCCCGGTTCGAGCGCCCCTCCGCCGCCAGCCGCAGCACCTCCCGCTCGCGCGCCGTCAGCTGGGCGAGCCGGGCGTCCGCCGGCTCCGGCGGCGGCCCCGCCGGGCTCCGGCCGGCCACCTGGGCGACCAGGTCCCGGGTGACCGCCGGGTCCAGCACCGACTCGCCCGCGGCCAGCGTGTGCACCGCGTCGATCAGCCGCTCCGCGGAGGCCCGCTTGAGCAGGAAGCCGGCCGCCCCGGCGCGCAGCGCGCCCCACACGTAGTCGTCGTGGTGGAAGGTGGTCAGCATCAGCACCCGGGTGGGCAGCCCGTCGGCGGTGATCCGCCGGGTCGCCTCCACCCCGTCGACGCCGGGCATCCGGACGTCCATCAGCACCACGTCCGGCAGCAGTTCGCGGCAGAGCGCGACCGCCCGCAGCCCGTCCGCGGCCTGGCCGACCACCTCGATCCGGTCGTCGGTCTCCAGCACCAGGGACACCCCGGCGCGCAGCAGCGCGTCGTCGTCGGCGACCACCACCCGGACCGCCTGGCGGCCCGGTCCGGAACCGCCGGTGACGCCGCCCGGGCCGGTCACGGGATCGGGAGCACGGCGCGCAGCCGGAAACCGCCCGGCTCGCCCGGCCCGTGCTCCACCCGGCCGCCGAGCACCGACACCCGCTCGGCGACGCCCAGCAGCCCCCGGCCGGGCGCGTACCCGGCGGGCGCGCCCCGCCCGTCGTCGCGCACCTCGACGTCCAGCGAGCCCCCGGCGCAGCGGACGGTGACCGTGACCGACCCGGCCCGGGCGTGCTTGACGGTGTTGGTGAGCGCCTCCTGGACGATCCGGTACGCCGACACGTCGAGGCTGCGCGGCACCCGGTGGGCGGCCGGGTCGACCAGCACGCTCACCCGCAGGCCGGCCTGCCCGAGCCGGTCGGTGAGCCGGCCCAGGTCGGCCAGGCCGGGTTGGAAGGGCTGCGCCGGCCGCGGATCCGGCCCGGCCGCGTCCTCGGCGCCGCGCCGCAGCAGGCCGAGCACGCGGTCCAGGTCGTCCAGCGCCTCCCGCCCGGTGTGCTCCATCCCGGTGAGCAGTTCGCGGGTGCGCTCCGGCCCGCGGTCGAGCAGTCGCCGGGCGGCGCCGGCCTGGACCAGCATCACGTTCAGGGTGTGGCCGACGGAGTCGTGCAGTTCGCGGGCCAGCCGGGCGCGCTCCTCCGCCACCACCTGCTGGCGCAGCCGCAGCCGGGCGGCCTCCCGCTCCTCCGCCCGCCGCGCCGTCCCGTAGCCGACCGCCCAGCCGAGCAGCCACAGGAAGAGGACGCCGGTGGGGATGACGGGGTAGGCGTGGCCGAGGTCGGCGAAGTAGGCGGCCATGCCGAGCAGGGCGGCGAACGGCCCGAACCAGGCCCGGCGCCGGGTCGCGTACAAACCGATCGAGTAGAGGCCGATCAGGTTGGCGTACGGCGAGACGGGGCTGGGCAGCACGAACAGCGCCTCCGCGGAGAGCGCGGCCGAGCCGATCAGGTAGCCGGCCAGCGGGTGGGTCCGCCGGACGGCCAGCGGGACGGCGACGGCCGCGCCGAGCGCCAGGGCGAGCGGCAGCGGCGCGCGCAGGGTGTCGGCGGCGCCGATCCGCTCGACGGTCGCCAGGGCCAGGAACGCGCCCGCCAGCGCGAGGTCCCAGCGGCCGGACCGGGCCGCGGGCGTGCGGAGCCCGGGCAGCCGCAGGCCGGGCAGCCGCGGACCGGGCAGGCGGACCGCGAGCGGGTGGGCCGGAAGCGGGTGGGCCGGGAGCGGGCGGGTGGCGGGCGGCGGACTCATGGCGGCTCCGGTTCGGGAGGCGGCGGACGGCGGGGGCGACCGGGCGCGGCCGGGGCGACCGGGCGGCGACCGCCGCGCGGCGGTGCGGGCGTACGGGCCGTACGGTAGCGACGGCCGTCCGGGCGGCGCATCGCCCTGGTGGGGTATTCCGGCCCCGCCCGTCCGGCGGACCGCGCCCCGGCCGCGCCCGCCCACCGGGGTGCCCGGCGGTCCGTCCGGGGCAGCACCGGGCACCCCGGCGGGCGGACGCGGCCGGGCGGGTCCGGTCCGTAGCGTCCGGGCCATGAACGCTCCGGACCCCCGCGCCCCGACCGGCGCCACCGCCACCGCCCCTCCGATCCCGCCCACGCCGCCGCCCGCACCGCCCGCCGCCGACCGGTCCCCGCGCCGCGGCCGGGCCCGCCGGGCCGGCTGGCTGACGGTCACCGTGCTGGCCGTCCTCACCGCCCTGCTCACCGGCCGCTACCTCACCCTCGACCCGGAGGTCTTCCTCGACGAGCAGCGCGCCGTCTACCTGGCCAACCGGATCCCGCTGGTGCTGCACGTCGGCGGCGGCGTGCTGGCGATCCTGCTCGGCCCCTGGCAGTTCCTGCCCCGGCTGCGCTCCCGCCGCCCCGCCCTGCACCGGGTGACCGGCCGGATCTACCTCGCCGCCGTGTTCGTCACCGGCGTCGGCGGCCTGCTGCTGGCGCCCAAGGGCCTGGTCGGCCCGGTCGCGCCGATCGGTTTCGGGACGCTCGCCGTCCTGCTGCTGCTCTCCTCGACGCTGGCCTGGACGACCGCACGGCGCGGCGACCACGTCCGGCACCGGGCCTGGGCGACCCGCTCGTTCGCGCTGATCATGGCCGCCGCGACGCTGCGGATCTGGCTGCCCTCGATGGCCGCCGCGGGCGTCCCGTTCGAACAGGCCTACGCCACCGCGGCCTGGACCTGCTGGCTGATCAACCTGGTGGTGGCCGAACACCTGCTCGCCCGGATCCCCGGACCGCCGCCGACCCGCCGCCCCGCCCGCCGAGCGGGTGACCACGCCGCCGGGACCGCGACCTGACCACCTATCATCCAGCAATGACCACCGCAGAGTTGATCCGCATCGTCTCCCGCTCCTCGCCCATGGCGCTCGCCCAGGTCGAGCGGGTCCGGGCCGAGCTCGCCGTCCTGCATCCGGGGGTGCGGACCGAGGTGGTGCCGGTGACCACCTCGGGCGACCGCTGGATGGGCGACCTCGCCCGGCTCGGCGGCAAGGGCGCGTTCACCAAGGAGGTGGACGAGGCCCTGCTCGCCGGCGAGGCGGACCTCGCGGTCCACTGCCTCAAGGACGTGCCCGCCGACCGCCCGCTGCCGGCCGGCACGGTGTTCGCCGCCTACCTGCGCCGCGACGACATCCGCGACGCGCTCGTCCACCCCGGCGGCCTGACCCTGGACGAGCTGGCGCCCGGCACCCGGATCGGCACCTCCTCGGTCCGCCGCCGGGCCCAGCTCGCCGCCTCCCACCCGCACCTGGAGTGCGTGCCGATGCGCGGCAACGCCAACAGCCGGCTGGCCAAGCTGGCGGCCGGGGAGGCGGACGCGCTGCTGCTCGCGGTCTCCGGGCTGGAGCGGATCGGCGAGACCGCCCGGATCAGCGAGGTCCTGCCGGTCGAGGCGATGTGCCCGCCGATCGGCGCCGGCATCCTCGCCCTCCAGTGCCGCGACGAGGACACCGCCACCATCGACGCGGTCACCGGCCTGGGCGACCACCCGACCTGGCGCGAGGCGAGCGCCGAGCGGATGTTCCTGCACGTGCTCCAGGGCCACTGCAACTCGCCGATCGCCGGCTACGCCAAGGCCGAGCCGGACGGCCGCCTCTCGCTGCGCGGCCGGGTCTTCACCCCGGACGGCAAGCGGATCCTGGACGCCCACGAGTGGGCCGGCTCGCTGACCCCGGAGGACCTCGGCACCGCGACCGCCCTCGCCCTCAAGCGGCAGGGCGCCTCCGAGCTGATCGCCGCCATCCCGCACTGACCGGGGCGGCCCGGTCGGCCCGGCACCCCGGAAACGCCGGAAGGCCCCTCGCTCTCGCGAAGGGCCTTCCGGCTGTCTGTGCGCCGCCAGGGACTCGAACCCCGGACCCGCTGATTAAGAGTCAGCTGCTCTAACCAACTGAGCTAGCGGCGCCTGCTGACGAGGAAGACATTACCTGGTCAGGGGCCGAAACACCGAATCGGGCCGGGCGGGCCCGGTCAGGGCACCAGGACGACCTTCCCCCGGACGTGCCCGGTGCCGACCAGCCGGTGGGCGTCGGCCGCCCGCTCCAGCGGGAAGGTCTCGGCGATCTCCAGCCGCAGCCGGCCCGCCTCCCAGTGGCCGACCAGTCCGGCCAGCCGGGCCGCCGTCCGCTCGCCGCGGATCCCCACGGCGCCGAGCCGCTCCGCCCCCGGGTAGTCCACCACGGTGCCGATCCGGCCGCGGTCGGCGACCAGTTCGACGGAGGCCTCCAGGGCGCCCCGCCCGGCCGCGTCGAAGGCCGCGTCCACGCCCTGCGGCGCCACCGCCCGCACCCGCTCGACCAGCCCCTCGCCGTACGCGACCGGGATCGCGCCGAGCTCCCGCAGGTAGTCGTGGTTGCGCTCGCTCGCGGTGCCGATCACCGTGGCGCCCCAGGCCCGGGCCAGCTGGACGGCCACCGTGCCGACCCCGCCGGCGGCGCCGTGGACCAGCACGGTGTCGCCCTCGCCGACCTTCAGCGCGCCGAGCGCGAGGTGCGCGGTCTGCCCGGACGCGGACAGCGCCCCGGCCTGCTCCCAGGGCATCCCGGCCGGCTTGCGCACCAGCCGGGTCGCGTCGACGGTGACCAGCTCGGCGGCGCAGCCGAGCAGCCGGAAGCCCAGGACCTCGTCCCCGACCGCCCAGCCGCCACTGTCCGGTCCGAGCCGGTCGACCACCCCGGCGAACTCGTTGCCGGGGATCAGCCCGGGGGCGACCTCGGCGCCGGGCGGGGCCCAGCCCTCGCGGATCGCGAGGTCCACCGGCTGCACCCCGGCGGCGTACACCCGGACCCGCACCTCGCCCAGGCCGGGGGAGGGGTCCGGCACCGCGGCCACCCGCAGCACCTCGGGGCCGCCGAACCGGGGGACGGTCACTGCCTTCATGGAGAGCTCCTGTCTGGATCGATCGCCGGGTACCGATCCTCGGAGCTGAAGCGCACTTGAAGTCAACCCCTCCCCGGCGCGCCGCCACAGTTGAGCCCATTGTCGGATTTATCCTCGACGGCGGCCCGGGCCATGCCCGGCCCCCGCCCGACCCCGTTCGACCCCGCACACCGCCGACACGCCACCGAGAGGACCTCCCCCGTGGGCCAGCTGCCCCTGTTCTTCCTGGTGCTGCTCGCCTCCGTGGTGACCATGCCGCTGGCCCGCCGGACCGGCGTCCCGCAACCGGTGCTGATGACCCTGCTCGGCATCGCCATGGCCCTGATCCCGCAGATCCCCGACATCGCCATCGAGCCCGAGCTGATCCTGCCGCTGGTCCTGCCACCGCTGATCTTCGCCGTCGCCCGGCGCGCCTCGGTCCGCTACTTCAAGGCCAACATCCGCTCCATCCTGCTGCTCGCCGTCGCTCTGGTCGTGGTCACCACCATCGCCGTGGCCGGCACCGTGCACTGGCTGCTGCCCGGCCTCCCGATCGCCGCCGCCATCGCGGTCGGCGCCCTGGTCTCGCCGCCCGACCCGGTCGCCGCCGTCGCGGTGGCCGGCAGCGTCGGCCTGCCCCGCCGGCTGGTCGCGATCCTGGAGAGCGAGGGCCTGTTCAACGACGTCACCGCGATCGTCGTCTACTCGCTGGCCATCGACGCGGTGGTCGGCGGCGACTTCTCGGCCGGCGGCGCGGTGCTGCGCTTCGTCCTCTCGGCGGTCCTCGCGGTCGTCATCGGCGTCGTCCTCGGCTGGCTCAACAGCAAGCTCGCCTCCTACCTGGAGGACCCCACCCAGCAGGTCGCGCTCAACCTGCTGGTCCCCTTCGCCGCCTACACCCTGGCCGAGGAGATCCACGGCTCCGGCGTCCTGGCCGTCGTGGTCTGCGGGCTCTACCTCGCCGAACGGGCCGCCGACGCGGACGCCGTCTCCTACCGGCTGGTCGGCAACGCCTTCTGGGAGATCGTCGAGATCCTCATCACCGGCGTCGCCTTCGGCCTGATCGGCCTCGAACTGGCCACCGTCCTCAAGGAGGCCGGCTCCGGCTGGACCGGCATGCTCGGCGACGCCGCCGTGGTGATCGCCGTCGTCGTGCTGGTCCGGCTGCTCTGGCTGCTCCCGGCCGGCTGGCTCTCCCAGCGGCTGCGCTCCGGCGCCGAGGAGGACACCCCGATCAGCTGGCGGGAGAGCGTGGTGCTCTGGTGGTCCGGCATGCGCGGGGTCGCCACCGTCGCCCTCGCCCTCGCCATCCCGCTCACCCTCGACTCCGGCGCGGACTTCCCGGAACGCGGCCGACTGGTCTTCATCGCCTTCAGCGTGGTGCTCTTCACCCTGCTGGTCCAGGGCCTCACCCTGCCCTGGCTGGCCAAGCGGCTGCACCTCGACCTCGACCACGACCGGCACGAGCAGCAGGTCCGGCTGCTCTGGTGGCGGGCCGCCAAGGCCGGCCTGCGGCGGCTCGGCGAACTGGAGGAGCAGGACAAGCTGCCCGCCGAGGTCGCCGACCGGCTGCGGGACCGTCAGCACGACCGGCTGGCCCGGCTCTGCCCCGAGAACTACGCCGAGGAGGAGGCCGCCGAGGCCAAGCAGCGGCTCTCCCAGTGGCGCGCCGCGCACAGCGTCGAACAGGAGATGATCGCCGCGTCCCGGCGCGAGATGCTGATCGCCCGCGCCGAGGCCGGCGCCGACCCGGAACTCGTCGACCAGGTGCTGCGCGGCCTGGACCTGCGCTCCGAACGGAAGTGACGGGCCGTCCGGGCGCCGCGCCCGAGGCCCCGTCCGGCGTCGGGACCGCGACGCCCGGCCGAACGGCCCGCGACGTGCGGCCGAACGGCGCGCCACCCGACCGGACGCCGACGAACGGAATGTGCGCCGGGGGTCGCGGCGTTGCATAGGCTGGCCCCCGGGCAGCGCCGTCAACGGAGTCGGCGCACCCCCAGTACCCGCACGACCTCGCGAAACCCTCCCGCCTGGCGCTGCCGGTATCTGCACCCAGATGAATCGAGGAGCAACCGATGTCGGAGACCCGCGCCGGCGCCCGTACCCCGCTGGACCGCACCCCGCAGTGGGCCGCCCTCGGCAAGCACCGGGAGGAGTTCGGCGAGACGCACCTGCGCGAGCTGTTCGCCGCCGACCCGGAGCGCGGCCGCCGCTACACCCTCCAGGTCGGCGACCTGCACGTCGACTACGCCAAGCAGCTCGTCACCGACGAGACCCTGGCGCTGCTGCGCGAACTGGCCGAGGCCACCGGCGTCGCCGCCCTGCGGGACGCCATGTTCCGTGGCGAGAAGATCAACACCACCGAGCACCGCGCCGTGCTGCACACCGCGCTGCGCGCCCCGCGCGGCGCCGTCGTCGAGGTCGACGGCGAGAACGTCGTCCCCGCCGTGCACGCCGTGCTCGACAAGATGGCCGCGTTCGCCGAGCAGGTCCGCGGCGGGCAGTGGCTCGGCCACACCGGCAAGCGGATCCGCGCCGTCGTCAACATCGGCATCGGCGGCTCCGACCTCGGCCCCGCCATGGCCTACGAGGTGCTGCGCTCCTACGCGCAGCGCGACCTCGACGTCCGCTTCGTCTCCAACGTGGACGGCGCCGACCTGCACGAGGCCGTCCGCGACCTCGACCCGGCCGAGACCCTCTTCATCGTCGCGTCCAAGACCTTCACCACCATCGAGACCATCACCAACGCGGTCTCGGCCCGGGACTGGCTGCTCACCGGACTGGGGGCGGGCACCGACGCGGTCGCCAAGCACTTCGTCGCGCTGTCCACCAACGCCGAGGGCGTCGCCGACTTCGGCATCGACACCGCCAACATGTTCGAGTTCTGGGACTGGGTCGGCGGCCGCTACTCCTACGACTCGGCGATCGGCCTCTCGCTGATGATCGCCATCGGCCCGGACGCCTTCCGCGAGATGCTCGACGGCTTCCACCTGGTCGACGAGCACTTCCGGACCGCCCCCGCCGAGGAGAACGTCCCGCTGCTGCTCGGCCTGCTCGGGGTCTGGTACGGCGCCTTCTTCGACGCCCAGGCGCACGCCGTGCTGCCGTACTCGCACTACCTGTCCAAGTTCACCGCCTACCTCCAGCAGCTGGACATGGAGTCCAACGGCAAGTCGGTGGACCGCGACGGCAACCCGGTGAGCTGGCAGACCGGCCCGGTGGTCTGGGGCACCCCCGGCACCAACGGCCAGCACGCCTACTACCAGCTGCTGCACCAGGGCACCAAGGTGATCCCGGCCGACTTCATCGGCTTCGCCCAGCCGGTCGCCGACCTGCTGCCCGGCCTGGTCGCCCAGCACGACCTGCTGCTCGCCAACTTCTTCGCCCAGACCCAGGCGCTGGCCTTCGGCAAGACGCCGGAGGAGGTCGCCGCCGAGGGCGTGCCGGCCGAGCTGGTCCCGCACAAGACCTTCCGGGGCAACCACCCGACCACCACCATCCTGGCCGGCGAGCTGACCCCGTCGGTGCTCGGCCAGCTGGTCGCCCTCTACGAGCACAAGGTGTTCGTCCAGGGCGCGATCTGGAACATCGACTCCTTCGACCAGTGGGGCGTCGAGCTGGGCAAGGTGCTCGCCAAGCGGATCGAGCCGGTGCTGCTGACCGGTGAGGGCGCG
This sequence comes from Kitasatospora sp. NPDC093806, assembly GCF_040683335.1. Lineage (NCBI taxonomy): Bacteria > Bacillati > Actinomycetota > Actinomycetes > Kitasatosporales > Streptomycetaceae > Kitasatospora > Kitasatospora sp. NPDC093806. The sequence continues at coordinate 44,537 of NZ_JBFBDO010000002.1, read as the reverse complement.
GAGCGGCTGGACAGCTCCACCGCCGAGCTGGTGGCCCGCTACCGCGCGCTGCGCGGCCGCTGAGCCCACCGGGTCCGGCCGGTCCGCCCCGCCGGGCCGGCCGGACCCGTCCGCTTCGGGGGGACGCGGAAACGCCAGAAGGCCCCTCGCTCTCGCGAAGGGCCTTCCGGCTGTCTGTGCGCCGCCAGGGACTCGAACCCCGGACCCGCTGATTAAGAGTCAGCTGCTCTAACCAACTGAGCTAGCGGCGCCTGCTGACAGAGAAGACTCTAGCAGCGGGGTGCGGCGCGGCCAAAATCGAATACCTTCCCCGGGCTCCTCAGGGCGCGATGGCCGGCTCGCGTTCACGGGTCGCCCGGACGCAGGCCCACAGGACCACCGAGGCGCCCGGCAGCCACGGCTCCCGGCTCTCCGGGGCCACGATCCACCGCCCGGCGCCCAGCCCCGGCGAGTCCGGGCTGTTCACCATCCGCTGCACCGGCGGCACGGTCACCGTGTCGCCCCGCCCGTGGCAGAGCAGCGGCGGCACGTCCCGGGCCCACTCCTCCCAGGCCAGCAGCCGGCGCAGCCGCGCCGCCGCCCCCGGCTGCACGAACAGCAGCGTCCGCCCCCGGTAGACCGCCACCGGCCCGCAGCCCGGCCCGGAGGCCCACAGCTCGTCCAGCACCCGGCGGCCGAACAGCGACGGCATGCTGATCACGTCGAAGGCGCGGCCGCAGGGCAGCACCGAGGGCGCCCACGGGCGGGAGTCCCAGAGGGCGCGCATGCTGCGCGGGTACTCGCTGGCGGAGGCGAGCCAGGCCTCGCCGGCCGCGGTCACGTACTCCACCGACTGATTCGTCCAGATGTCCACGCACAGCAGCGTGGGGTGTCCGGGGCGCGGCCGGGAGGGAAAGCACGGTTCGCCGGACAGCGGGGCGGGTACGGGCGTACCCTTCCGCTTCCCCCGGGCATATGCCACTGGCGCCGGGATGCGGCCGAGGCGGTCGCGGACGGCGGCCGTGGTGGCTGCGGACGGTCCCGGGGCGGCCGCGCGCGAGGCGGCCGGTCCCGGTCTCAGTCCTCGTGCCGACGGGGCTGGAGCAGGCCGCGGCCGTACTCGATCATCTTGGCCGCGTAGTCCGGCGTCCAGTCCGCGCGGACCGCGATCTCGCCCTCGGACAGCGCGTCGAACCGGCGCGGGTCCGCCAGCTGCGCGGCCGCGACCGCCTGGAAGTCGGTGGCCCGCTCGGCCGCCGCCCGGAAGGCCAGCGCCAGCTCGGTCGAACGGCGCAGCAGCTCGGCCGGGTCGTCGATCGACTCCAGGTCGAAGAAGCGCTCCGGCTCCGGTTCGGCGCTCTGCGGCTCGAACAGCAGCTGCACCGGGCGCTGCCGCCGGCCGGGCGCCGCACCGGCGCCCGCACCGGGACCGGCCGCCGCGAGCGGGCCGCTCGGGTCGGACGCCTGCGCGTGGGAGTCGGGCATGGACGGACACCTCCGGGTGCTCGATGGGGGCGGGCGACGGCTGCTCGGGTCGGGCGTCGCCCGGTCGTGGCCGTCGTCCATTGTCTCGCGGCGGCGGCCGGTAACGGAACGGTGCGCGTCCGGGCGCTATTCCCGCCCGGCGCGCCGGGGGCGTGCACCGGCCGGGGCGCGCCGGTGCCGGGCCGGGGCCCGCTGCCCCAAGGGCACCCTCAGAGCCGGCCCAGCCGCACCCGGTGCCCGGACAGGTGGTGCAGCACCCGGTGATTGGCCTCCCAGCCGTCCGGGAAGGCCACCGGAACGCCCAACTGCACCGGCTCGGTGGCCGGATGCTCGTCCAGCAGCTCCGCGATCCCGGCCCGGGCCACCACGATGCAGGCGTGCCGGTGCCGGGAGGCCAGCACGCAGAGCCGGCCGGTCTCCAGGTGGAACGCGGTCGCGTCCGGCCGCCCCGACAGCGGGTGCAGCACCACCGTGACGTCGTACTCGCGCCCCTGCAGCCGGTTCGCGGTGTCCACCGTGACCGCCGGACCGGCCAGCGGGTCCACCGGCACCCCCGCCTTCACCAGCGCCGCCCGGACCGCCGCCGCCTGGTCCCGGTGGGCGGTGCCGACCGCCACCCGGTCCGCCGTGAGCGGGGCCGACCCCTGCTCGGAGTCGGCGGTCAGCCCCCGCTCCAGCAGCCGCCGCACGGTGGCCGCGACGGCGGCGACCGCCTGCGGATCCGTCCGCACGGTGTGCCGGGCCGGCAGCTCCAGCAGCGCCCAGCCGTGCTCGGCGGCCCGGTCGATCGCCGCGTCCACCGCCGAACCGTCCGGCCGCACCGTCGCGGTCAGCCGGCGGTCCGCCGGCCCGGTGCCCGACCGGAACGGCGTGAAGGGGTAGAACGCGCCCGAGATCAGCGGCGCCGCGCTGGCCGGCAGCCGCCAGGACACCGGCAGCCGGTGCGGCTCGATCTGCGGGTTGTGCGCGAGCAGGGTGACCACCGCGCTGCTCGACGGGTCGTACGACAGGCCCGCCCACTGCTCGGTGCCGACCACCGTGAACGGGTCCAGCTGGCCCGGGTCGCCGACGAACAGCGCCCGTTCGAACAGCCGGGCCACCGCGAGCAGCGCGTCCGAGCGCATCTGGTACGCCTCGTCGACGATCGCGTGCCGCCAGGGCTGCTCGGCCCGCACCCACTGCCACTTGGCCGAGGTGGAGATCACCACGTCCAGCTCGGCGAGCTCGGCGACCTTGTCGGAGGGCGTGACGTTGGCGTGCCGCAGCACGTCGGGCCCCGGCCGGGCGTCGGCCGCGTGCAGCCGGCCGATCGTCAGGTCCGGGGCCTTCCCGGCCAGCCGGTCGACCAGGTCGTCCACCTGGCCGTTGGTCTGGGCGACGATCATCAGCCGCTCCCCGGCCGCGACCAGCTCCTGGGCGGCGCGCACCACCAGGGTCGACTTGCCGGCGCCGGGCGGCGAGTCCACCACCACGCCGCGCGGCGCGCCGACCGCCGGGCGGACGGTCGCCGCCAGGATCCGCGCCACCGCGGCGTCGGCGGCCGCGCCGGGGCTCTCGTCGACGGGCGGCGGCCCGTCGGGCCGTCGGTCGGTGCTCATCGGCCGGGTCACTCCCAGTCCTCGGTGCCGGTGGTGGCCGCGGGTACGGCGGGTAGGGCGGGTGCGGTGGTGCTCGCCGCCGGGAACACGGTGACGGCGGCGCCGGGCGGGCCGCCGTGCGTCCACGGGGTGTCGTCCGGCTCGGGCAGCGGCGCCGCCTGTCGGACCGTCAGCTCGAACAGCGTGAAGGTGACCCGCTCGCCCGGCTCGGGCAGGCTCCCGGGCTCGGGCTCCTTCTTCCGCCCCATGCCGGAGAGCACCCGCACGGTGATCGTGCCCGCCTCCTGGTCGACGTCCGCGATCACCGCCTTCTGTGCCGTCGGCGCGTGCACCCGGTGCGCCTCCCGGCCCAGATCGGCGTGCGGGCGGTCGTCGGTGCGGACCGTCACCAGCGGGCGCGGCTTGGGGGAGCGGCCGGTGGTGTCGTAGTCCGCCACCACCTCGGTCACCACGCCGCTGAACGCCTCCCCGGCCAGCCGGTGCTCCGCCATCGCCAGCGGATCGTCCAGCGCCTCCTGGACGTCCAGCCGGGTCTGCTCGCGCTCGCGCTGGGCGAGCTTGCGGGCGGCCGTCACCGCGTCGTCCACCCGGGGCTGCGGCGGCTCGCCGGCCGCCACCCGGTCCCGGTGGCCGGTGTAGGACCAGCGGTCGCCGGTCCAGCGCTCCGCCAGGTGGTCGGCCGGGGGCAGGGCGCGCAGCAGGTCCAGGCCGTGCCAGACGTCGTGCCAGGTCGGCAGCAGCTCCCGGTGGAGGACGGCGCGCAGCCGTTCGACGGCGACCCGGACGGCCTCCCGGGCCCGCTCGGCGGCGACCGGGTCGCCGGGCCCGGCGTCGGCCGCGCCCTCGGCCCCGCCCTCGGTCCCGCCCGCCGCCTCGCGCAGGGCGGCCGCGGCGGCGTCGTACCGGGCGATCGCCGGGGCCAGCACCTTCGCGTCGAACACCGGGTCGGTGGTCGGACCGGCCGGCGGGTGGACCAGCCGGCCCTCGTCGTCGCGGGCGCTCTCGGCCCGCTCGGCCGCCGCCGCGCCGGCCGGCCCCTCCGGCGGCGCGTGCCAGGCCAGCCGGGCGGCCAGGTGCTGGTCCTCCAGGTGGCTCTGGCCGGTGGCCCAGTGCCGGGCGAGCAGGCCGGTCATCGGCAGCAGCAGGCTGGAGCCGGGCACCATCGCGCGGTCCCCGAAGTGGGTCAGCCAGCGGCCGAGCAGCGGCACCCGGGCGGGCGCCGGGAACGGGCCCGGGTCCTCGTCCTCGGCGGTGCGGCGGAACCGGGTCGACCGGCCGAGCAGCGCCAGGTAGCGGACGCCGCCCGCGTTCGGCACGATCAGCTGCGGCGCGTCCGCGCACAACTCCCGGAACACCTGGGTCTTCTCGCCGGTCTCCGGGTCCTTCTCGGAGCCCTCGATCTGCTCCACCTCGTCGCCGAAGGACTCCAGGTAGGGCAGCAGGTCGGCGGCCAGCTCGGCCAGGAAGTCCGAGCGCAGGGTGCGGTTGAGCGGCTGCGGGACGACGTACAGGCGCGGCGCGTCCCGGTCGGTGCCGAGCAGCACGGCCAGCGGCGCGCCGTCCTCGCCGGCCGCCGCGAGCGGGACCAGCACCATCGGGCGGTCGGAGAGGTGCCGGTGACGGACGGTCGCCAGCGGCTCGGCCCGGCCACTGCGGACGGCCTCCAGCCGGGCCAGGGTGGCGAGCAGGCTCATCGGGCGCCCCCGGCGGCGGTGCCGGCGGTGGCGGTGGCCCGGGTCGGCGGGGGCACCGGGCGGCCGAGCGCCTCGGCGCGCAGCGCGGCGGCGTAGGCCAGCCGGGCGGCGGCCTCGTCCGCCCCGTCGCCGTCCGCCGTGTCCCCGGCCGTGTGCCCGATCGCGCCCTCGGTCGCGTCCGCGCCGACGGACGGGCCGGTGCCGGCGACGGCCAGCGCCTCGGTCACCGTCCGGATGCTGCCCAGCTCGCCCCGGACGCTCCGGCCGAGCTGCTCGACCCGGTCGTCGCAGCGGGCCCGGGCCCGGCAGTGGAAGCCGAGCTCACAGGTGGAGAGGCAGTCCGGGCTGTACGCCGCGGGCACCGCCTCCACCGAACCGGCCAGCTCCTCGACCGACCGGACGGGGGCGCCGGCCGCGTCCGGCGAGAGGTCGAAGTCCGCCCCCGGCGGCAGCACCGCGAGCAGCCGCTCGATGCCGGTCATCCGGCTCAACTGGCGGCGGGTGGTGGCCAGCTCGCGGCGGACGTCCACCGGGACCGCGGTCGGCCGGTCGCCGAAGTCCTTGGGGCAGACCAGCAGCACGCTCGTCCGGGGCGCGCCCGGCAGCCGCTGCTCGGCGTACGGGTCCGGGTCCACCTCCCGCCCGGCCAACGCGGCGGCGGTCTCCTGGAGCGCGAGCACGTAGACGGCGGCCTGCCGGGCGGCGGCGCCCACCTTGGCCGGGTCGGCGGCGCCGTCCAGCACCGGGAAGGACTTGATCTCGACGACCGTGCACCGGCCGCCGTGCACCACCACCGCGTCCGGCTCCAGGTACGCGGTGGACCCGGCCACGGTCAGCCGCAGCAACGGGTGGTCCAGCAGCGTCCAGGCCTCGGGGTCGGCGGCGGCCTCCGCCAGCACCGCCGCCGTCCGGTCGGCCCGGACCGCCGGACCGGAGGAGGCCAGCAGGTCCGGCACGACCAGCGGGCCGCCGTCCCCCGCCAGGCCCAGCGAACGGCGGAGCGGCTCCAGCAGCGCCGCGTAGTCGTCCCGCTTCAGCCGGGCTTCGAACACGACGCCGCGCGCCAGGGCGAACGGCGACTGGCCGAACGGGGCGGGGCGGCCGAGCCGGGCGGCCAACGCGGACTTGTCCACCCCGGCCGCGTCCAGCACGGCGCGGCGGTGGCACCCCGGATTGGCGGCCAGGGCGGCGAGGGCACGGGCGTTCAGACTGCGCTGCGGCGCCGGTCCGCGCAGCTCGGCGAGCCGCTGGGCGAGCGGCTCCGCGGGCCCGCGGGACGGGGCGTTCGTCGAGACGTTCATGGTGCGGCCCAGTGTCGCATCCGGCTCCGACAATCCGTCCCGACAATCCACCCCGAACCGGCCGTTGGGGGCGGGCGGCGGCCGGGATCGTGGGCCGCGCGCGAGTGGGGGATCATGGAGGTCGGTGCTCAATGGCGAGGCCGACCGTCGACACCGCCCCTGATCGCGAGGAGCCTGCCATGCCCGCCCGAATCCTGCTGGTCCGCCACGGTGAGACCGCCTGGTCGGTCACCGGCCAGCACACCGGCCGCACCGACATCCCGCTGACCGAGGAGGGCCGGGCGATGGCCCGGGCGCTCGGCGCGCGGCTGGCCGAGGCCCCGTGGAACGGCCTCCCCGACGCCCTCGTCTACACCAGCCCGCTGGACCGCGCCAAGGAGACCTGCGTCCTGGCCGGCCTCGGCGACCGGGCCGTGGACCGCCCCGAACTGCTGGAGTGGGACTACGGCCGGTACGAGGGCCGGACCGGCGCCGACATCCGCGCCACCGACCACCCCGGCTGGCTGATCTGGCGCGACGGCGTGCCCGGCGGCGAGAAGCTGTCCGAGGTCGCCGCCCGGGTCGACGCCCTCCTCGCCGACCTCAACGCCGAGCACGGCGTACCGGACGCGGACACCACGGTCATGCACTGCGCCGACCGCGACGTGGTGCTCTTCGCCCACGGCCACCTGCTGCGCATCCTGACCGCCCGCTGGCTCGGCCTGCCGCCCGAGTACGCCCAGCGGTTCAAGCTCGGCACCGCCGCGCTCTGCGTCCTCTCCTGGGAGTACGGCGCACCGGCGGTCGAGCTGTGGAACGACCAGGGCCACCTGGAGCGCCTGGAGCACTGACCCCGGCGGCACCCGGTCGGGCACCATGCGGTCGGGCAGCACCCGGTCAGGCAGCACCCGGTCAGGCCGCCTCGGCCGCCGTCGCCTCGCCGTACTCGGCCAGGAACCGCCCCACCTCCGGCACCCGTCGGTGCCGGCCGAGCCGCTGCGCGGTGTCCGCCAGCATGGAGCGGATCCGGGCCGAGCGGACCTCGCCGAACAGCGCGACGGCGGCCGACCCGTGCTCGGCCGCGCCGGCCAGGTCGCCCCGGCCGAGCCGGTCGTGGGCGAGCTCGGCGGTGTAGAGCACCCGGTTGCGGACGAAGCGCGGCCGCTGGAGCGCTATCGCCAGCCCGGCCTGCTCGCTGGCCCGGTCCCACTCCCCGAGGGCGGACCAGCACTGGGCCTGCAGCCCGGCGAGCTCGGCCTCGCCGAAGAAGGACATCCACTCCGGATCGGCCTCCGAGGGCCCCCGGTCGAACAGCACGTGGGCCCGGGCGATCGCCCGCTCGCAGGCGCCGCGGTCCCGCATCAGGGCCCAGCCGCCCGCCTCGCGCATCGCGAGCAGGGCGAGCAGCCGGTCGGAGTCCAGCCGCCGGGCGGCGGACTGACCGGCCTGGGCGGCGCGCAGGGCCTCCCGGGGGCGGCCGGCGTCCCGGGCGAGGAAGGCGCTGTTGCAGAAGACGTGGGCCTCCAGCGCCGGGTCCCCGGCCATCCGCGCGGTGGCGAGGGCCTCCGCGTAGTACGAGCGGGCGTCCGCCAGCCGGTTCGAGTCGTGCGCCAACCAGCCCACCGAGATGGCCAGTTCACCGGCGCCGGCCTGGAGCCTGCGCTCGGTCTCGGTGGAGTACTCGCACGCGTCGAGCAGCACGTACGCCGTCCGCAGCGAGCGGCCGGCCTGCTCGAACAGGGCGTCGCCGCCGTGGACGTCGTCGGCCAGCCGGATGTCCCGGACGGCCTGCTCGACGCCGAGCACCTCGGCCGCGCCGACCTTGCGGGGCGGCGGGACGAGGCCGGGGCGGCCGGGCACCAGGACGGCCCCCGGCGCGGGCTCGGGGAACGGCCCCGGGGCGAACGGGCCGCGGGGGAGCGGGTCCTGGGCGGGCGCTCCCGGAACGGGCGCGCCCGGGGCGGGCCGGCCGGGCGCGGGGGTGGGGGCGGGGGCGGCGATGGCGGCGGCCGCGGCGGGCCGGTCGATGCCGATCACGGTGGCCAGCGCGGCGGGGCCGCCGGCCAGGAACGTACGGCGGTGCACGTCGTCGTTCTCCTCGTCGGAATGGTGCGGTGCGTCGGGCCCCCGGGGCGCCGTCGCGAACCTCGGCACCGGAGCCCCGTCGGGTGGGGGCGGTTCCGCGTACGGCCAGGCAGCGTACCCGCCTCCGCCGACCTCCCCGGACCGGCCGGCGTACCCGCCGGCGGAGCCGCCGCCGGGGCCGCCCGGGGCGCCGTCCGCTGAGCGGCGGCGGACGGCGGCCCGGGGGGCGAAGCCGAGCTGGGCGAGCGAGCGGTCCGGCCACATGTGCCGGAACACCCGCTCGTAGGCGTAGTTGGGGCAGCGGATCTCGCCGGACTCGACCCGTCCGACGTAGCGGGCGTCGCAGGAGACGTGCTCGCCGATCTCGCGGGCCGCCCGGCGTACGGCCATGGCGAACTCGCCCGGCGAGCGGTCGCCGCGCAGGGCGCGCATCACGGTGTTGGGTGACGGGCGGTTCGGCTCGGCCGGTGGGGTGGCTGCCATGGGCGCTCCGTGGTCGTGCGGGGTGGTGGTGCGGGGGTCGGGTGGCGACGGGGCGGCGGGGCGCCCGGCCACGAGTGGGTCCGATGGGGCCCGACGGGCGGCCGGGTTGGCAGAGACAGTACCGGGAGTCACCGACCGGCCACAGCGCGTTTGTGGATGATGTGCTGTCAATTCAGGGCAAAGCGGGCGCTGTTGCCGGGATCTGCCATGAAATGCCATGCCTTGCTGTAAGGCGCCCCGTGGCCTCGGGGGCATCCTCGGCGTTGTCCTGATACGTGGAAGCCCAGGCCGCCGCCCCCCCGCCGTCCCCCAGCGGCACCCCCACCCCCGGGCGGCGCGGCTTCCGTCCCGACGAGGTGACAGGAGGGCCCCATGACGGCCGCCGGAGTACCGAAGTACCACCGCCCGGTCGCCGGAGGGGTGCTCGCCCCCGCCCCCGCCCTGCTGCCCGGGGCGAGCCCGTCCCACCGCCCGGGCGCGGACCGCCCGGGGGTCGACCGTCCCGGGGTCGACCGGGACGGCGTGCCCGCGATCGGCTTCGACACCGTGACGGTCACCCTGCGGCACGGGCTGGAGGCGGTCGACATCCTGCGCCTGCGGCGGGCCTGCGGCGCGGTGGTGCAGAGCCGCAACGGCGCCACCGTCTCCTTCCTCGTCCCGGCCGGCACCTCGGCGACCTGGCACCTCCCCGGCAGCTCCTGTACGGCCGGCGCCCAGCTGCTGCCCCCCACCGACCCGCGCTGGGTGATGCCCCCGGCCGGCGCCGACTGCACCGCCCGCCCCACCGACGCCTGGGTCCTGCGCGCCGCCCTCTGCGAGGCGGCCTGCACCCTCACCGCCGGCGGCCTCGGCCCGTTCTGAACCGCCCGCCCCGCCCCCGGTCCCGCCCGCACCCCCACTGAGCTGCGGCGCCCGCGCGGGTGGCGGCGATAATGGCCGGTATGGGACGAAGCAACCGAGCCGGCCGCGGCACCGACCGGAGCCGCACCGCGCCGGAGAACGACCCGGTCGCCACCGGCGCCGGCGGCCGCACGCACGCCCAGGGCCCGCTCAGCCGCCCCGTCGACTCCGGCCTCGCCGAACTCCACCCCGACCGCGACCGCCCCGCCGCCTGGTCGCTGCTGATCGACGGCGCGCCGCAGTCCCTGGTCGACCTCGCCGACCCCACCCACCTGGGCTTCGAGTACCAGCGCCGGCTCGGCCACCTCATCGACCTGGTCGCCCCGGCCGGCCGCCCGCTCACCGTGCTGCACCTCGGCGGCGGCGCCCTCACCCTGGCCCGTTACGTCGCCGCCACCCGGCCCCGCTCGCGCCAGCAGGTCGCGGAGATCGACACCGCGCTCACCGAACTGGTCCGCGCCGAACTCCCGCTGGAGCGCGGCTGGCAGGTCAAGGTGCGCGGCGCGGACGCCCGCAGCGTGCTGGAACGCACCCCCGAGGGCAGCGTCGACCTGGTGATCGCCGACGTCTTCTCCGGCGCCCGGGTGCCCGCGCACTGCACCACCGTCGAGTTCACCGCGCTGGCGGCCCGCGCCCTGGCCCCCGGCGGCTGGTACGCCGTCAACATCGCCGACGGCTCGGCGCTCCCGTTCGCCCGCTCCCAGGTGGCCACGCTCGGCGCGGTGTTCCCCGAGCTCTGCCTGGTCGCCGACCCGGCGGTGCTGCGCGGCAAGCGCTTCGGCAACCTGATCCTCGCCGCCGCCCACACCCCGCTCCCGCTGGCCGAACTGACCCGCAAGGTGGCCTCGGACGCGGCCCTCGGCCGGGTCGAACACGGCCGCGCCCTGGCCGACTTCGCCGCCGGGGCGGCCCCGGCCACCGACGCCACGGCGGCCCCGTCCCCGGCGCCGCCGCCGGGCGTCTTCCGGTAGCCGCTCCCGCCTCCCGTCCACCGCCTCGAAATCCCCTTGGCCACCGGCCCCTTCCGGCCGACAATGGGCGCACCCGTCCGGAATCCGGACGGGCCCGACCAGGAGGGTGCGCACCATGGTGATCCGACCGGCCCGGCCGAGCGAGGCGGCCGAACTCGGCGCCCTCGCCCTGCGCTCCAAGGCCCACTGGGGCTACGACGCCGAGTTCATCGAGGCCTGCCGCGTCGAACTCACCCTGGACCCGGACGTGTTGGCGGCCGGCCGGGCGACGGTCGTCGAGGCCGACGGCCGGGTGCTCGGCTTCATCACCCTCACCGGGGCGCCCCCGGAGGGCGAGTTGGACATGCTCTTCGTCGAGCCCGAGGCGATCGGCCGCGGCATCGGCCGACAGCTGATGGAGCACCTGCGCGCCCAGGCCCCCGCGCTCGGCTTCCGCCGCCTCACCATCGCGGCCGACCCGCACGCCGAACCGTTCTACCTGGCGATGGGCGCCGTGCGGATCGGCACCATCCCGTCCGGATCGATCCCCGGCCGCGAACTCCCGCTGATGGCCCTGGACTTCGCCCCAGCCGAAGCCCCGCACCCGGCGGCCACCACCAAGGCCTGAAGCCCCGCCCGCGTTCCGTCCGCCGACTCCGGGGTGGGGGTCGTTCGGCCCCGGATCCGCCGGCCCCCGAGCCCCGCCGACCCCATCGGCGCCCTCGCACTCCGGGGGGCGCTCAGTGGACCTTCGGCAGCCCGCAGTCCTCGCACATGGCAGTGCCGGACTTCGCCCGGCCGTCCACCCCGGACCCGGCGGCCACTCGGGTCTGACACCCCACCGGCGATCGACCGGTCCGCCCTCTCGGCCGATCCCCTCGGTGCCCTCGCCGCTCCGGGGGCGTTCAGTGGCCCTTCGGCAGCCCCCGGTGCTTGTACATCGCGGCGCCGGTCAACACCAGCCCGGCCGCGATGGGTGCGAGGACGGCGGTCGCGCGGCCGGAGACGTCGTTCGCGACGGTCGCGGCGGCCGTCGTCCGTACGGTCTCGAAGTCCGGAGCGGCCGCGCCGGTCGTCGGGGTGCCCGGTACGGCGGAGGCCCGTTCCCGGCCGGGGGGCCGACCGTCCGCGCCCTCGCCGCCGGTGAGGCCGGGGTGGTCGGCGGCGGCGTGCTGCGGCTGCTCCGGGACCCCCGGAGCCGGTGGCGGGGCGGCGGGCCCGTGCGGTTCGCCGCCCGCGCGGCCGGAGCGGGGAACGGTGCCGCCGGTCCGGCCGGGTGCCGCCGACGGCCCGTCGGTCACCGCGCCGCCGGACGTGCGCGACTCGGCGGCCCGGGACTGGGCGGGCACGGCGTCCAGCAGTCCGGAGGCGATCGCGAAGGCGTCCGGTACGGCGGCCCGCTGCCCCGGCAGCGGGAGGCCGCCGGCCCGGATCCGGTCCTGGAGCACGCCGCCGACCGAGGCGGTCGCGGCATCCGGTCCCGGCACGGCCCCGAGTCCCGGGGTGGCGCCGGTGAGGCTGCCGAGCAGTCCGGGGGAGGGGGTCGGATCGGCGGCGCCCCGGCCGCCCTCCTGCTCCGGGCCGGCCTGCGGGGCGTGCGGCCGGTCCGCCGCACCGGCGCTCGCCCCCGGCCCGCCCGAGGGACCGCTTGACGGACCATCGGGCGCGCTGCCCGTCCCGGTACCGGCCGGGGCTCCGGTGAGGGCCCGCCCGACGGTCCGGCTGACCGGTTCCGGGAGCGGCTCGGCGCCGGCCGCGAAGGCGCCGGGTGCGCCGAACCCCCAGAGCTGCGCGAGGAGTGCCCCGCCGGCCGCGACGGCCCGCGGCCGGGGCAGCCACCGTCCGGCCGTGCGCCGGGTGCCGCCGACGGTTCGTCGGGCGGGCTCCGGGCCGTTGGTCGCGTGTTTGGCTCGCACGTGAATCGAGAACGAGCGGGCGGACCGGGAGGACACGGCCCCCGTCACGGACAGTCATCGCCGACCCGGGGCGGCGGGGCCCCGTCACCGCCCGACGGCGCCCCGCCGGTGGCTCAGGAGTTGGGGCGCAGCGTCCAGATCACCGTCATGACGCCGGTCACGGCGCCGTCGGCGCGGGTGATCTCGACGGTCACCGGGAACTCGGGGCGCTCGCCCTTGTCGAGCTCGGCGACGATGTCGGCGGCCGGGCGGCCGAGCACGGCGGTGGCCGTGACGACACCCATGGCGAGCTTCTTGTAGGAGATCTCGGCGCTCACCGCGAGCGGCACGGCGCGCGAGAGCTGGTCGCCGAAGGCCGCCAGCACGATGCAGCCGCTGGCCGACTCGGCGAGGGTGAACATCGCGCCGGCGTGCGGGCCGCCCACGTGGTTGTGGTACTCGGGCTGGTCGGGCAGCCGGAGGACGGCGCGCTCCGGGGTGGTCTCCAGGTACTCCAGCTTGAGGGTCCGTGCCATCGGCACGGTGGAGTCGAGCAGCTGGCCGATCGAAGGTGTGGTCATGGCGGCAAGGTTACTAGCCGGTAGCTTCCGGCGGCAGATCCGTCGCCGGGGAAAAGGGTGAGACGCGGGCCACGATGGCAGTCCCGTGGTGAGACGCGCACCACACCGCCCGTCCGCACCGCCGCCGCCGACCGCCCCGCAGGCGCCCGCAGGTGAGGGAACGCGAAAAAGCCCGAGGGGCCGATCTCTTGACGAGATCGGCCCCTCGGGGCGATGGGGTGAGTGACGGGACTCGAACCCGCGGCCACCTGGACCACAACCAGGTGCTCTACCAACTGAGCTACACCCACCATCTGTCCGGTTCGTTCCCGCCTTTCGGCGTTCCCGCTCCGACAAGAAGAACTCTACAGGATCCGAGAGGGTGCTCGCGCCAGGGTTCCCGTTCCGCTCGCGCGGGCACCCTCCCGGACCGTCGGGACCTCGGCTCAGCCGGCCGACGGCTGGTACTTCTCGGCGATCGCGCGCGCGGTGTCGGTGTCCGGGCCGGGCTGCGGGACGAACACCGCCTCGCGGTAGTAGCGCAGTTCGTCGATGCTCTCGCGGATGTCGGCGAGCGCCCGGTGGTTCCCGCCCTTCTGCGGGCTGTTGTAGTACGCCTTCGGGTACCAGCGGCGGGCCAGCTCCTTGATCGAGGACACGTCCACGATCCGGTAGTGCAGGTGGCTCTCCAGGGCGGGCATGTCCCGGCTCAGGAAGCCGCGGTCGGTGGCCACCGAGTTCCCGCACAGCGGCGTGCGCCCGGCCTCCGGCACGTGCTCGCGGATGTACGCGAGCACCAGCGCCTCCGCCTCGGCCAGGGTGACGCCCTGCTCCAGCTCGTCGAGCAGCCCGGACGAGGTGTGCATCGCCCGCACCACCTCGGGCATGTTCGCCAGCGCCTCGGCCGGCGGGCGGATGATGACGTCCACGCCCTCGCCGAGGATGTTCAGCTCGGAGTCCGTCACCAGCGCCGCGACCTCGACCAGGGCGTCCCGGTCGAGGTCGAGGCCTGTCATTTCACAGTCGATCCATACCAAACGGTCATTCACGCCACTCACCCTACGGCGCGATCACGTCCCACGGGCACCGATGGAGCCGGGCGGGGTGCCTCGGCGCCGTGCTCGTCCTGGTCGTGACCGTCCGGTTCCCGGCCGTCCCGGCCCGGGTGGGCGGCGGGGTGGGCCGGACGGACGTCCCGTCCGGGCCGGGCCTCGCGGGACTCCCGGGCGTCCGGGGCGGCGGTCCGCGCCGCCGGCGGACGGACCTGGCCGGCCGCCCGGGCCTGGCGGGCCCGGGCCTCCGCGCTCGGACCCGGCGCGACCGCCGGCAGCCGGCCACCGGCCGCGCCGTGGACCCGCCCGGCGGACCCGCCCGGGACCGCCTCGTCCGACGACCGGTCGGCCGCGCTCCGGTGCCCCTGGCCCTGGCCGCGGGCGCCCGGCTGCGGGAGCCCGTCCTCGGCCGCGGCGTGCTCCGCCGTCCGGGGCGGCCGGCCCGCGCCGGGGCCGGGCTGCGCCGGGACCATCGGCGGGCGCACCGGACCGCGTCCGCTCCCCGGCTGCCCGGGGTGCGACTGGTGCCCGGCCGCCTGGTGCGGGTACGGCTGCCCGGCCCGCGCGTGCACGCCCTGACCGGACGGCTGCCCGTGCTGGCCCGGGTGCGCGCCGCCCGCCCCGCCGGGGAAGCCCGGCGCCGAGGCCGACCCGTGCGCGCCGAGCACACCGAGTGCGGTGTGGCCACCGTGGCCGCCGTGCGGACCGTGCTGACCCGGGACGCCGCCCGCCACGCCCGCCGCGGCAGGCGTCGGCGCCACCCCGGCCGGCCGGAGGTCACCGCCCGGCGCGGAGGCCGACAGCGGCGCGGCCGCGCCGGGCCGCCGGGCCCGGTAACCGGTCCGGTACGCGGCCGGCGAGACCCCGAGCTGACGCCGGAAGTGCCCGCGCAGCGCCACCGGCGACCGGAAGCCGCAGCGGCGCGCGACATCGTCCACCGACAGCTCCGAGGTCTCCAGCAGCCGCTGCGCCTGGAGCACCCGCTGGGTGATCAGCCACTGCAGCGGGGCGCTGCCGGTGAGCGTGCGGAACCGGCGGTCGAAGGTCCGGCGGCTCATGTAGGCACGGGCCGCCAGCACCTCGACGTCGAACTGCTGGTTGAGGTTCTCCAGCGCCCAGGTGACCACCTCGGCGAGCGGGTCGTTGCCGATCTCCTCAGGTAAAGACTGATCGATGTACTGGGCCTGTCCACCGCCGCTGCGCCGGCTCGGCACCACCAGGCGGCGGGCGAGCGCGTTGGCCGCCTCGGCGCCGTGGTCGCTACGGACCACGTGCAGGCAGAGGTCGATCCCGGCGGCGGTGCCGGCCGAGGTCAGCACGTCGCCGTCGTCGACGAACAGCTCGCGCGGGTCGACGTGCACCCGCGGGTAGCGCTTGGCCAGGGTCGGCGCGTACATCCAGTGGGTGGTCGCGGGGCGGCCGTCCAGCAGTCCGGCGGCGGCGAGGACGAACGCGCCGGTGCAGAGGCCGATGATCCGCGCGCCCTCGTGGTGCGCCTTGCGGAGCGCCGTGATCGCCTCGACGGGCGGCGGCTGGGAGATCGAGCGCCAGGCCGGTACGACGATCGTGCCGGCCCGGGCGAGCGCCTCCAGCCCGTACGGCGCGGAGAGGGTCAGACCGCCGGTGGTGGCCAGCGGTCCGTCCTCGCCGGCGCAGACCAGGAGGCGGTAGCGCGGCACCCCGGCGTCCTGGCGGTCGACGCCGAAGACCGAGAGCGGGATCGAGCTCTCGAAGATCGGTGCGCCGCCGAAGATCAGGACGGCGACGGTCTCGCGGCGGCGACGGCCGGAGAGCTTGCGGGGCGCGGCGGCCATCACCGGCGTCGAGGCGCCGTTGAGGCCGGCGGCGGATCCGCCGTGCCCGCCGGGGCCGTGACCCGCCGGGCCGTGGCCGGTGAGGCCGTGCCCGGGCACGCCGAGGCCGAGCGGTCCGGCGGGGAGTCCGTTGACGCCGCCGGGGCCCGCCAGGCCGGGGACGGACATGCCCGGGACGGCCGGGCCGATGCCGGTGCCGGGCGTCCCCGGGCCGGAGAAGGGCGCGGCCGGTCCGGCGGCGAAGGCGGCGAAGCCGCTCTCCGCTCCGGCGTGGCCGCTCTGGTGGCCGCTGCCCGGATGACCGGCGGAATGGCCGGGAACCGACGCCCCGGTCCGGCCGTCCGGACCGATCCCGTACCCGCCCGCGTGGCTGACGGCGGATCGGCTGACGGGGCGTCCGCCGTGCTCCGGGGCGGCCGGGAAGGACGCGGCGCCCTGGGTCGCGGAGGCACCGGGGCCGGCGGCGCCGCCCGGTGCGGACGGGACGCCCGGGGCGGGCGAGGCCGCAGGGGAATAGGAGGGGTAGGAGGCGGTGCCGGAGTGGCGGGTGTTGCCGACGGGTCCCTGGGTGCCGGTGACTCTCGCGGAACGACCCGCGATGCCGGCCACCGCCTGGCCGCTGTCAGGACCCGCGTCGCTCCTGCTCACCCTGCTCAAGGCGCTCAAGCCCCCTCGGTGGTGTGGTGTGGTGGTGCGGCACTGCTAGCCAAGATCGAATCTATCGGGTGGACCGTTGCCGTTGTGACAAGTTCACCATCCGACGCTATGTCGACATGGCAATTTGGCGTGATGCATTCGATCACGAAGCGTGGCACCCGTCGACCCCTCTGGGAAGAGGGTCGGTGCAACGGTGGCTGGTTGTCGCGGGACGGGTCCTGGGACGTCCGGCTTCGGCGTGCCCGGTCGGTGCTCCTGGGCTGCGGATTTGTCGAAGGTCAGGGGAGCCGCACGAGATTGACCGAAAATAGGCGGTGCACGCGAGGGCGCACGACTCGGCGGCGTGCGCCTCCCAGGCTTCATCCGGCCAGTGCCGAAGCCGGAGAACGCGGGTCGGCCGCCCGCCGGCACCCCGTTGCCCCTAAGATCCTCGGCCGGCTCGAACAGGCCAACGGCGCTCCGGCCGCGCCCCGGTCGTGTGCCGGCCGCGAATCGGTTGCGCCGGCAGCGGAACTGACGGAACCGAAGGCCGCGGCGGGGCGATGGGGGCCCGGGCCCGTACTCGGGTGGCCCGCTAGCCCGGTTCGGCCCGGTTCGGGCGGGCTTGGGTCGGCCCGGAAGGGTGCGGACCGCCGGTTTTCCGGTGGCCGCGGACGAACTGACGACCGCTCGTGAACTGACGGTCGGTGGGATGACCGCTCGCGCCCTTGAGGCGAGCAGAGGCCTCCCCTTCGGCAGGAGCACCGAGACCGGCGGGAGTGCGCCGTCCGAGCGCCACCGACCCGCGCGGGCCGCCGGGTTTCCGCCGGGGCTCCCCGGGCAGGTCATCGCGGTGCCGGGCGCACAGGAGGGGCGGACGGCGGGCGTGCGGGCGGGCCGGCGGCGGCACCTCGGCAAACCCGCCGGACCGGTTTCGGACAGCGGATCCGGGCCCGGGACCCGGCGACGCGCCGCCTGCGGCGTGCGCGGCAGAAGGCGCATGCCGGCCGTCCGGGGCGGCCGGCCGGAGCCGTACGCCGGATCGCGCGCCGCTCCGCGCCGCCGCACCCGGCCGTGCGACCGGCCCGCCCTACGCCGCGCCCACCCCGGCCGGTCCGGCCGTCGTCCGGGTCGCCGCGGACGAGACCGCGGCCACCGTCGCCACCGCCGTGACCGTGCCGACCGCGGCGGCCGGCGTCCGGACACCGGCGAGCCCGCGTTCGCGCTCGCGCGGCTGCGCCTGGGCGTGCGGAGCGCCCGCGACACCGGCCACCCGGCGCCGCGCGCCGACGCCCCCGGCCCGGATCCCCGGCCGGGGCGCCGGGGCATTGCGGGCGGCCAGCACCTGACCGACGGCCTCCGGCAGCCCGGCCGCCTTGAGCGTCGGCCGGTACCCGGGCTCGGCCCACGGGCGGCCGTGGTGCAGCCAGACGCTGCGCAGCCCGGTCAGCTCGGCGCCGGCGATGTCGGCGGGGGCGTGGTCGCCGACCATCCAGGTGTGCGCGGCCCAGTCCCCGGTCGGCGGGACACCGCACCGCTGCGCCGCGATCTCGAAGATCAGGGGGTCCGGCTTGAGGCAGTCGGCCTCCTCGGAGATCACCCAGCCGTCGACCAGCGGGCCGAGCCCGGTCCGCCGGATCTTCTCCAGCTGGGGGCGGGTGCCGCCGTTGCTGACGATGCCGAGCGTCCAGCCGGCGGCGCGCGCCGCCCGCAACGCCTCGACGTTGCGGGCGGGGAGGTGGATGTGGGAGTTGATGCCGCGCCGGTAGTGGGCGAGCAGGCCGGCGAGCGTTTCGTCGAGTCCGTAGCGGCGCCGGGCGGCGGACAGTACGGTGCTGCGCGGCACGTAGCCGCCGCCGTCGAGGGTGACCAGCCAGTCGACGTCGCCGGGCGGCAGCGCCCGTTCGGTCAGGAATTCCTGAGCCCAGGCCCGGAATGCGGCGTCCCTGGGGAGCAGCGTGTTGTCGAGGTCGAGCAGGAGCAGCGGCATGCCGAGCATGGTGCCAGCGGACGCGCCTATGCATCTGGCAAATGCCAAACGGCGTCGCGAACCCGTACGCATTGGCCGAAACGGGTGCCGGACACCCTCCCGCACCGCCTCGACCGCCCCGCGCCGGTTCCGGCTCCGACCGCGCTCCGCCGGTGCCCTGCCGGCGCTCCGTTCCGTGCGGCGCCCCGGTCCGGCTCACTGCCCGGTGACCGGGCCGCAACGGATCGTCGTCGATCCATGACAGTCCGGTCACGGTGTCCCTGGGCCCTGTTGCGCCGCCCGGTCCGCTCAGTCAAGCTCCAGGGAACCTCCTTCGCCGGAGGGGGCGCTTTCGCGCTCGGGCGGGGGGCGTGCCGCAGGCGGCGCGCGCATCCCTCGTTCGCGGGAAGAGTGCCGCCCCGAGTCGTCATGGCTGGGCTGCGTCTCCGGCCCCGTCGTACTCTGAAAGGAACAGGTCACAAACGGTGGTGTTCGGCGCAGACCGACGTCGTCCCGTGGGCGGGCCTGCTGCCCGGGCAGCGTTGTCCTCTCCTGTCGGCCCATCCCCTTCGAAGAGCCTTGTGCCATGGCTGGTTCTGAGCCCTCCCGACCGGTGGAGCCGGGCGCGGACGCCCGGGGTGGTGGCTTCGGCCGCCCCCTCCGGAATCTGGTGCGCCGCGGCCGCCTCGGATCAGGCTCCCGTCAGCGGCGGGACGGTCATCGCGCCGACCGCGCGGAGCCCCCGATGACCGCCCGACCGGGGCCCGGCGCCGAGCGCCCGAGCACCTCCGGCCTGCCCGGCGCGACCGGCGAACCGGCGCTCCGCGAGGCACTCGCCGGTTCCCGTGACCCGGTGTTCCAGCACGGTGTGGTGGTGGGCTTCGACGGCTCGCTGTCGAGCGAGCGCGCCCTCGCCTACGCGGTGGGCATGGCCCGGCGCTCCCAGTGCGGCCTGGTGATCGTGCACGTGGCCAACCGCCTGCCCGCCACCGTCTGGGCGGGGTGCGAACCGCCGGTTTTCGTCGACCTCCCCGACCACCGGACGGAGGTGCTCGGCCTGGAGCTCGCCTGCGCGGACTTCCTCGCCGGCGTGCCCTGGATCCTGGTCGAGCGGGGCGGCGACATCTGCCACGAGATCGAGGAGGTCGGCCGCGAGTTCGCCGCCGACGCCATCGTGGTCGGCACCACGCACGGCCTGCTGGGCAAGATCTTCGGCTCGGTCTCCGGCCGTCTCGCCCGCCGCGCCAACCGCCCGGTGATCGTGATCCCCTGACGCCCCGTCCCGTGCGTGTCGGGGTCCGCGTGTGGGCCGAACGTGTCAGCCACGCCGACGGCGCGCCGCGTTGCCCCGGCCCGGCGTGGACCTGCGGCGAAGAATGACAAGGTGATCAATGGGACTGTTTCGCCGCCGGGTCGTCCCCCCTGTCGTCCCTCTCACCGTCCCCTCCTTCGTCCCATCCGTCGTACCGTCACCCTTCTCGTCCTCCTCGCCCTGCCCATGCCGTCCGTGCTCGTCCTGGCCAACGCCCCGCGCGCGTCGGCGCTCCGCCCCGCGGGCGGCGAAGCCCGCGGGGCAGTACGGCTGGAGGTTCGCACCAACGGCGCCACCGGCACCGAGGTCCGGGTCCGCTCGGACGAACAGCTCCTCCGCGTCTACCGGTTGACCAACCAGGCCGAGTACCCGCTGACCGTCTCGGTCCTGAAGGACGCCCAGGTCTCCGGAGCCGCCGTGGTCTGTGGCAGTCAGCAGCCCTTCACCCTCCCTCCGCTGGGCACCGCCGAGTGCTCGGCCACCCTCCCCGCCCGGCCCGGACCGCAGCGGACCGAGGTCCGGGCCGAAGCCGACCCGCCCAAGGGCAAGGGACTGCCGAAGGCCGTGGCGACCGCGGCAGCCGGCTACCGGGGGCTGGTCGCCGGACTGACGCTCACCCGGGTCGGCGCCCCGACGGGCTCGGGCGTGCTGACCCGGGCCGGCCGCACCCCGCGCCGAGCCCTGGCGGTCGATCAATCACCTGTCCTGGCAACTCCTTTCAATGATCCGGTCGAGGGGGCCGGGCAGCGGGCTTTGCCGGCCGTGGTCGGCGGCGACATCCGGCTGAGGTACCGGGTGGACGCGGTCGGGGACTCGCCGATCAGCGCGGTCAGCGTGGTGGACCACCTCCCGGGGGTCGGACCGGTCGGCTGCAGCGGCCAGTCCGCCGGCGGACTCCTGGTGCCGGGCAGTCCGCTGGACTGCACCGCCGCCGGTGAGGCCGTGCCCGGTCGGCACACCGCCGTGGCGAGGGCCGAGGGCCTCGCGGCGGACGGCGCGGTCGGCCAGGACGGCCGCCCGCTGCCACCCCGGCCGGTCGCCGCCGAGGCCGCGGGCGACTACGAGGGCCAGGGCCCTGCCCCGGCCCAGCCCGGCGGGGCCACCGGCCCGGCCCCCGCGACGGGCGGACGCCCACCGGCCGCAGGTACCGCTGCCAACGGTGCGGCCGCCCCTCCGGGCACCGCCCCCGGAGGACCCGCCAACACCGGCGCCAACGCTCCACCGCCCAACGCCCCACCGCTGAACCCGGCCGCGCCCAACCCCGCTGCCGCGCCCGCCGGTTCGGCCGCCGGCCCCAACGCCCCGGCCAATGCCGCAGCCAATGCCGCACCCAACCCTGCGGCCGGTGGGGCAGCCGCAGCAGCTGACGCCGCCAACCCAGCCGCCGCCAACCCGGCTGCCGCCGCCAACGCCGCCGCCGCAGCCACCGCAGGGCAAGCCGCTGCTGCCGCAGCCGCCGCCGCAGGTTCGGCGGTGCCCTTCCGCCCGGGCACCAGCCTCTTCGGGCTGCCCGCGAGCCCGTTCCAGGCCGTCCCGGCCGCCGGCGCGGCAGCCGCCGCCGGCACCGCCGGAGCCGCTGCAGCACCCGCAGCACCCGGAGCGGCAGCGGCGGGCGCAGCCGGCACGACGGCGCAGGGAGCCGCCGGGGGAGCGGCACCGGGCGGTGCCGCCGCCGGCTCCTCCACCACCGGCTCGGGCCAAGCCGGCGCCTCCGGAAGCCAGCCGGGCAACCCGGCAGGCAACCAGGCGGGCAACCCAGCGGGGAACGTGGCGGGCAACCCGGCCGGGAATGCGGCCTCGTCCGCTCAGCGTCCGGACGACGCCCCCTTCGACTGGGACGACGACTGGGGTACCGGCGAGGTGCTGATGCTGCTGCTGGCGATCATGCTCCCGGTCCTCGTCATCCTGGCCGCCGCGCTGACGGTGCGGCAACGCAGGAGCGGTGATCCCGGAGGTGGCGGTGCAGCGTGAACTCAGGGGGAGTGGTCGGTAGATGTGGGTCAATGTCGTGGCGGCGCTGGCCGGCGCAGCGCTCGCCCTGCTGATCGGTCTGGTGCTCGGTCGGACCCGTGGCTCCCGGGACGGGGCGGCGAACCCGTCCGCGATCGGCTTCGCGGGCGCGGCGGTGCTCGGCTTCTTCGCCCTCTTCACCGGCTTCGCCATCGCCGGCGCGTGGCAGCAGCTGAACACCGCTCGCCAGCACACCTACGAGGAGTCCCGGGCGCTGACCGAGGTGTACTGGTCGGCCCGGCTGCTGCCCGCGCCGGACCGCCCGGTGGTGCGGCAGCGCGTGCGCGACTACACCCGGCAGGTGATCGCGGACGAGTGGGTGCAGATGAGCCGTGGGCACGGCAGCGCCGAGGTCTGGGCGGCGGCCGACCGGGTCCGGATCTCGGTGGACGCGGTGCGGAGTCAGGACGCGTCCGAACTCGCGGCCAAGGTCGATGTGTTGCGGAGTCTGACGGATGTCTACGCGCGGCGGAACGCCCGGCTGGCCGATGTCCGGGCGCAGGTGCCGGCCTTGGCGCTGGGAGGTCTGGTGGTGGGTTCGGTGCTGGTCCTGGCGACGCCGCCGGTGATCGGGCTGACCGCCAACGGGCGCAACCTGGTGCTGATGGGGTTCGTGGGGGCCTCGGTGGCGTTCGCGGTCAGCCTGGTGTTCCAGCTCAGCGGTCCGTTCGACGGCGCCGTGCGGATCTCTCCGACGGCGTTCGAACTGGCGCTGACCCGGTACGACCAGATCGACTCCGGTGACCCCGGTGTGGTGCTCCCTTCCTCCTCGTGATCGGCCGGGGCGATGGCCCTCCCGCCCCGGCCCGCCGACCCGCGAGGGCCGGCGGACACGGGAGCGGAGGAGCCCCGGTCCTTCCCCGGTACGGCGACCGGCGATGGCCTCAGGAGGTGACGCCGAGCTCTCGCGCGATGAGCATGCGCTGGACCTCCGAGGTGCCCTCGCCGATCTCCAGGATCTTGCAGTCCCGCCAGAAGCGGGCGACGGGGAATTCGTTCATGAAGCCGTACCCGCCGTGGATCTGGGTCGCCTCGCGGGCGTTGTCGACGGCGGCCTCCGACGAGTACAGCTTGGCGATCGCGGCCTCCTTCTTGAACGGTTCCGAGTGCAGCAGCCGGGACGCGGCGTCCCGCCAGGCGAGGCGGGAGACGTGGGCGCGCATCTCCATGTCGGCGAGCTTGAACTGGATGGCCTGGTTGGAGCCGATCAGCCGGCCGAAGGCGCGGCGGGTACCGGCGTAGGAAACGGACTGGTCGACGCAGCCCTGGGCCAGGCCGGTGGCCAGGGCGGCGATCGCGATGCGGCCCTCGTCGAGGATCCGCAGGAACTGGGCGTAGCCGCGGCCGCGCTCGCCCAGCAGGTTGGCCGCGGGGACGCGGCAGTCGGTAAAGGACAGTTCGCGGGTGTCGGATGCGTTCCATCCGACCTTCGAGTACTTCTTCGACACCTGGAACCCGGGGGTCCCGGTGGGCACGATGATGGAGGAGATTTCGCGCCGGGGCGAGGAGAATTCGCCTTCTTCACCCGAACGAGCGATCGGTTCGGTGAGGGCGGTGACGGTGACCAGCCCGGTGATGTCGGTCCCGGAGTTGGTGATGAAGCACTTGGTGCCGTTGATCACCCACTCGTCGGTGGCCTCGTCGTACCGGGCGGTGGTGCGGGTGGCGCCGGCGTCCGAGCCACCCTCGGGCTCGGTCAGGCCGAACGCGCCGAGCAGCTCGCCCGAGGTCAGCCGGGGCAGCCACTCGCGCTTCTGCTCCTCGGTCCCGAAGCGGTAGATCGGCATCGCGCCGAGCGAGACCGCCGCCTCCAGGGTGATCGCGACCGAGGAGTCGACCCGGGCCAGCTCCTCCAGCGCCAGGCAGAGCGCGAAGTAGTCGCCGCCCATGCCGCCGTACTCCTCCGGGAACGGCAGGCCGAACAGGCCCATCCGCCCCATCTCCCGGACGATCTCGTAGGGGAACTCGCCCTGCTCGTAGTACTCGCCGATCTTCGGCGCGACCACGTCCTGGGCGAATTCGGCCACGGTGCGCCGCAGTTCCTCGTGCTCGGTGTTCAGCCGGTGGTCGAGCATGGTGATCCTCCTGAGGCCCCGCCGGGTGGGCGCG
This sequence comes from Kitasatospora sp. NPDC093806, assembly GCF_040683335.1. Taxonomy (NCBI): domain Bacteria; kingdom Bacillati; phylum Actinomycetota; class Actinomycetes; order Kitasatosporales; family Streptomycetaceae; genus Kitasatospora; species Kitasatospora sp. NPDC093806. The sequence continues at coordinate 20,726 of NZ_JBFBDO010000002.1, read as the reverse complement.
GGCGTGGTCGGGACGACCCGCCGCCCGTGCGGGTGTGACGGGCGCGCGGTGTGGTGGGCGGTAGGGGGCGGACCGGACGGCGGTCGAGCCGGCGGGTCCGGGGGCGTCGGCCGGGCGGGGGCACCGGCCGGCCGACGCGCGGGGCGGTCGGTCGGGCGCCGGTCAGTCGGCCGGCCCGGCGCCGCCGAGCAGGGCCTGGACCGCGCGGGAGGGGCTCGGCCGGCCGAGCCGGCGGGCCATCCAGCCGCTGGTGGCGACCAGGGCGCGCAGGTCGACGCCGGTCTGGATGCCGAGCCCGTGCAGCATCCACACCAGGTCCTCGGTGGCCAGGTTGCCGGTGGCGCTCTTGGCGTAGGGGCAGCCGCCCAGCCCGCCGGCCGAGGCGTCCACGGTGGTGACCCCGGCGGTCAGCGCCGCCAGCGTGTTGCTGAGCGCCTGGCCGTAGGTGTCGTGGAAGTGCACCGCGAGCCGGTCGAGCGGCACCCCCGCCGCGACGAACCCGTCGAGCAGGGCGGTGACCTGGCCGGGGGTGGCCACGCCGATGGTGTCGCCGAGGCTCAGCTCGGCGCAGCCCAGCTCCAGCAGCCGCACCCCGAAGCCGACCACCTGGGAGACCGGGACCGGGCCCTCCCACGGGTCGCCGAAGCACATCGACAGGTAGCCGCGGACCGGGACGCCGGCCGCCGTGGCCCGTTCCACCACGGGGCGGAACATCTCCATCGCCTCGTCCGCCGAGCGGTTGAGGTTGCGGCGGGCGAAGGTCTCGGTGGCGCTGGCGAAGACCGCGACGTCGGTGGCGTGGTGGGCCAGCGCGCGGTCCAGCCCGCGGTCGTTGGGCACCAGCACCGGCAGGCGCAGACCGGGGTGACGCTCCGGCAGACCGGCGATCCGGGGCATCAGGTCCTCGGCGTCGGCCAGCTGGGGTACCCATTTCGGGTGAACGAAGCTGGTGGCCTCGACGGTGCGCAGACCGGCGGCCGCCAGCCGGCCGATGAACTCGGCCTTGACCTCGACCGGGACCAGGGCGCTCTCGTTCTGCAGCCCGTCGCGCGGCCCGACCTCGTGGATCCGGACCGCCGCGGGCAGGCCCGGGGCGCGCACCGGGGCGGGCAGGCCCAGGTCGAGGGCGTCGGGCTCGTGGGCGGGGTCGGTGGCGGGCGTGTCTGCGGCGGTCACGACGCCACCTCCGCTTCGGCCTCGGCGGGGGTGACCACGACCAGCAGCTCCTCCATCGCCACGGTGGCGCCGGCGGTGGCCCGCAACTCGCTCACCGTGCCGTCGTGCGGCGCCGCGATCACGTGTTCCATCTTCATGGCCTCCAGGACGAGCAGGGGCTGGCCCTTGCGGACCGACTCGCCGGCCGTGGTCTTCACGACCGTGACGGTGCCCGGCATCGGCGCGGTCAGGGCGCCGTGGTGGGCGCCGCCGGCCGCCGCGCCCTCGCCGACCGCGTCGTGGCCGTGCACCGGCCAGGCGTCGCCGTCGATGCCGAGCCAGGTCACCGGGCCGGAGCCGGAGCCGGACCCGGCGGCGTCGGCGGTGAGCGCGAAGGTGGTCTGCAGGCCGTCCACGGTGAGGTGGAGGCGGTCGCCGGAGCGGGCCGCCCGGGCCCGGTGGACCGGGCCGTCGTCGAGCCGGATTTCCCCCTCAAGGGTGACGCCGGCGCCGGACGGAATGTCAGTGGCCTCGGCTACGTTGCCCGCAGTGATCGAACGGATGCGCACCGACACCGGGTCCTGGCCGGGGGTACGGAGTCGGTGGGTGGTCCAGGCCGAGGCGCCGCCCAGGCGCCAGCCGGAGGGAAGGGAGAAGGGGTCGGTCCAGCCGCCGGGGTCGGCGCTGGGGGTGAGGTCCAGGTGCCGCGCGAGCGCGGCGGCGTAGTAGAGGAGGTGGGCGGAGGTCGGGGCCTCCGGCGGCGGGGAGCCGACGGACTCGGACCCGGAGGTCTCGGGGTCCGGTGCGGTGGTGTCCGACGCGGCGGTGGCCGCGGCGGCCGGGGAGTACGGCGAGGCGAGCAGCCCGGGCTGCTGCTGCGCCGTCTGCTCGACCAGGCCGGTGTCGAGCCGGCCGGCGGCGACCTCGGGGTGGGCGAGCAGCCGCCGCAGGAAGCCGGTGTTGGTGGTGACGCCGAGGATCCGGGTGTCGGCCAGCGCGGCGCGCAGGCGCCGCAGCGCGGTCGGACGGTCGGGCCCGTAGGCGATGACCTTGGCGAGCATGGGGTCGTAGGAGCTGGTGATCACGGTGCCGGGGGCCACCCCGGAGTCCACCCGGATGCCTTCGCCCCGCGGCTCGTCGAGGACCAGGATGCGTCCGCCGGTGGGCAGGAAGTCCCGCTCCGGGTCCTCGGCGCAGATCCGGGCCTCGATGGCGTGGCCCAGGAAGGAGATGTCGGGCTGGGTGAAGGTGAGTTGCTCGCCGGCGGCGATCCGCAGCTGCCACTCGACCAGGTCCAGCCGCTGGGGCCGGCCCGCGGCGGGACCGAGGTCGGCGCCGGTGCCGCCGTCGGCGCCGAGGTCGCGGTCGGGACCGGGGCCGGAGTGGCGCACGGCGATGGCGAGTTCGGTGACGGGGTGCTCCACCTGGAGACGGGTGTTCATCTCCATGAAGAAGAAGTCCCGTACCCCTTCGGCGGGGGCGGGGGAGTCCGGGTCGACGCCGGGGACGATGAACTCCACGGTGCCGGCACCGGTGTAGCCGCAGGACTCGGCCGCGCGGACGGCCGCGGCGCCCATCGCGGCGCGGGTCTCGGCGTTGAGCAGAACGGAGGGAGCCTCTTCGATCAACTTCTGGTGGCGGCGCTGCAGGCTGCACTCGCGCTCGCCGAGGTGGACGGTGGTGCCGTGGGCGTCGGCCAGCACCTGCACCTCGATGTGGCGCGGCCGGTCGATCCAGCGCTCCAGCAGCAGGGTGTCGTCGCCGAAGGCGGTGCGCGCGACCCGCCGGGCGGCGGCGATCTCGGTCGGCAGCTCGGCCGGGTCGCGGACCAGCCGCATGCCCTTGCCGCCGCCACCGGCGGACGGCTTGAGCAGGACGGGGTAGCCGATCTCGGCGGCGGCCGCGACGAGCTGCTCGTCGGTGGGCGCGGTGGCCTGGCTGCCGGGCACCACCGGAACGCCGGCGGCCCGCACGGCCTCCTTGGCGTTGATCTTGTCACCCATCAGCTCGACCGCGGCGGGAGGAGGACCGATGAAGACGAGGCCGGCGTCGGCGCAGGCGCGGGCGAAGGAGGCGTTCTCGGCGAGGAAGCCGTAGCCGGGGTGGACGGCCTGGGCGCCGGTCCGGCGGGCGGCGGCGAGGATCTGGTCGGTCCGCAGATAGGTCTCGGCGGCGGAGCTGTCGCTGCGGTCGGCCGGGCCGAGCCGGACCGCGACGTCGGCCTCGCGGACGTGCGGGGCGTCGGCGTCGGCGTCGCTGAACACGGCGACCGAGCGCACGCCGAGCCGCCGGAGGGTGCGGATCACCCGGACGGCGATCTCACCGCGGTTGGCGACCAGGACTGTGTCGAACATGGGAGGCGATCCTCCGGGTCGAGGGGGGCCGTACGAAGGAGGTGGTGGGTACCGGGGAGCCGGCGCGGCGGGCGGGCCGCCGCGCCGGGAGGACCGCTACATGCGGAACACGCCGAACGGGCCGGGGTCCGGCAGCGGGGCGTTGGCGCAGGCCGTGAGGGCCAGACCGAGGACGGTCCGGGTCTCCAGCGGGTCGATCACCCCGTCGTCCCAGAGCCGGGCGGTGGCGTAGTAGGCGTTGCCCTGACGCTCGTACTGCTCGCGGACGGGGCGCTTGAACTCCTCCTCCGCCTCGGCGGGCCACTGCTCGCCGCGCGCCTCCAGCTGGTCGCGGCGGACGGTGGACAGGACCGACGCGGCCTGCTCGCCGCCCATCACGGAGATCTTGGCGCCCGGCCACATCCACAGGAAGCGGGGTGAGTAGGCCCGGCCGCACATCGAGTAGTTGCCGGCTCCGTACGAGCCGCCGATCACCACCGTCAGCTTCGGGACGCGGGTGCAGGCGACGGCGTTGACCATCTTGGCGCCGTGCTTGGCGATGCCGCCTGCCTCGTACTGCCGGCCGACCATGAAGCCGGTGATGTTCTGGAGGAAGAGGAGGGGGATGCCCCGCTGGTCGCACAGCTCGATGAAGTGGGCGCCCTTGAGGGCGGACTCGGCGAACAGCACGCCGTTGTTGGCGACGATGCCGACGGGGTGGCCGTGGATCCGGGCGAAGCCGGTCACCAGGGTCGCGCCGTACTCGGCCTTGAACTCGGCGAACCGGCTGTCGTCGACCAGGCGGGCGATCACCTCGCGCACGTCGTAGGGCGTGCGCGGGTCGACCGGGACGGCCCCGTACAGGCCGGCCGGGTCGACGGCCGGCGGCTCGGCCGGGGCGAGCGGCCACGGCCGGGCGGCGCGCGGGCCCAGCCCGGCGACGATGGTGCGGACGATCGACAGGGCGTGGGCGTCGTCCTCGGCCAGGTGGTCGGTGACGCCGGAGGTCCGGGAGTGCAGGTCGCCGCCGCCCAGCTCCTCGGCGGTCACCACCTCGCCGGTCGCCGCCTTCACCAGCGGCGGCCCGCCGAGGAAGATGGTGCCCTGGTTGCGGACGATGACGGCCTGGTCGCTCATCGCCGGGACGTACGCGCCGCCGGCCGTGCAGGAGCCGAGCACGGCGGCGATCTGCGGGATGCCCGCGGCCGAGAGGCGCGCCTGGTTGTAGAAGATCCGGCCGAAGTGCTCGCGGTCCGGGAAGACCTCGTCCTGCATCGGCAGGAAGGCGCCGCCGGAGTCGACCAGGTAGACGCAGGGGAGCCGGTTCTCCAGCGCGACCTCCTGGGCGCGCAGGTGCTTCTTGACCGTCATCGGGTAGTAGGTGCCGCCCTTGACGGTGGCGTCGTTGGCGACCACGACGACCTCGCGTCCGGCGACCCGGCCGATGCCCGCGATCACCCCGGCGGCCGGTGCGGCGCCGTCGTACATCCCGTCGGCGGCCAGCGGGGCCAGTTCGAGGAAGGGGGAGGCGGGGTCGAGCAGGGTGTCCACCCGGTCGCGGGGGAGCAGCTTGCCGCGCGAGGTGTGCCGGTCGCGGGCCTTGGCGCCGCCGCCGAGCGCCGCCTCGTCGAGCTTCTCGCGGAGTTCGGCGACCAGTGCCCGGTGGGCGGCGGTGTTCGCCCGGTAGGACTCCGAACCGGGGTCGGCGGCGGTCCCGAGCCGGGGGGCCGGTGCGGCGGCGCCCGGCGCGACGGAGCCGGCGGCCGCGCCGGGGACCGGGGTGCCGGCCGTCGCGCTGCCGTTGATGCCGGTGGGTACGCCGGCGGTGGAGATGACCATCCCAAGAGCTCCCTTGCCCTCGGCGGCAGGTGGGCCGGCAGGGCGGGTGAGCCCGCGACCCCCACACGTTAATGAACGTTAACTTCCGTCGCCCAGGTTAACCACCGATAACCTCACTGTCTACGATGGACCGCATGCCGAACGTCCCACCCGCCTCCGGGCTCCCGCGCCGCGACCAGATCCGCAAGGAGGCCGCCCGGCTGTTCGCGGCCCGGGGCTTCCTGGGCGTCGGGGTGGACGAGATCGGCAAGGCCGTCGGAATCAGCGGTCCCGGCCTCTACCGGCACTTCGCCGGCAAGGACGCGATGCTCGCCGACCTCCTGGTCGGCATCAGCGAGCGGCTCCTGGAGGAGGGGCGCCGCCGGGCCGGCGGCAGTGACGGTCCGGCCGCCGCGCTGGACGCGCTGATCGGCGGCCACGTCGACTTCGCGCTCGACGACCGCGACCTGATCACCCTGCACGACCGGGAGCTGCTCAACCTCCGGGACGAGGACCGCCGGACCGTCCGCCGGCTCCAGCGCGGCTACGTCGAGCTCTGGGTGGACGTGGTCCGCCAGGCCTACCCGCCGCTCGCCGCCCCGGCCGCCGAGCCGGTCGCCCGGGCGGCGGTGCACGCCGTCTTCGGGCTGATCAACTCGACCCCGCACAGCCACGGCCCCAACCCCGCGCAGGGGGACGAGCGGGCCGGGCTCCAGCGCGACGCGATGGCCGCGCTGCTGCACACCCTCGCGCACGGCGCCTTCTCGGCGGCCGCCGACGCGGTCGCGGCCGACGCCGTCGCCTCCGGCGCGGCCGCCGGCACCGGCTCGCCGGCCTGACCCCCACCGCCTCGCTCGCGCCGCCCGGCCGGGCGGGCGGGCGTCGTCGGCGTGCTCGGGGGACGCCCCTCGGCCCGTCGGCCTAGGACCAAGGGAGGTCGGCTCCCTGGGCCGGTGGGAGGTGGGCGGTTCCGGGTGGCGTCGGCGACCCTGGAAGCGGGACGCGCCGGACCGGTCCGATCGGGAATCCTCGCAGGTTGCGAGCTGTTGGCTCCTCCGTCGGGCCGGGACCTCCGGCTCGCCCTGGCCTGAAACTCCATGGCGGCCACCCGACGGAATGGTTAGCATCCCTAAATATGCCTGAGACTCACGGATCTACGGTGGAGCTTTCCCCGGGCGAGCCCCGGGACGGGCGCGCTCGGCCGCATCGGAACCCGAAGCCGGGCCCGAACCCGGACCCGGCCCAGGACGCGGCCCAGGACACGAATCCGAACCCGGACCCGACCCCGGGAACGACGACCACCGACCGCACCGGTCACACCGACCGCACTGGTCACACCGGCCACGCCGATCACGCCGATGGCGCGGGCTGGCTCCGGCGGCTGCTCGGCTACTGCTGGCGGTCGCGCCGCAGCGTGCTGCTCGCCTTCGGCGCCTCGCTCCTCGGCATGGCCGTCACCGCGCTCGTGCCGCTGGTCACCAAGCTGATCATCGACGACGTCATCACCGCCCACACCCGCTCGCTCGGCCCGTGGGCGGCCGTCCTGCTGCTGGCCGCCGCCGTGGTGTTCGGTTGCACCCAGGTCCGCCGCTATTACGGCGGACAGCTGGCCGTCGACGTCCAGCACGAGATGCGCAGCGACCTGTTCCGCTCGCTCGGCAGGCTCGACGGCCACCGCCAGGACCGGCTGGACACCGGCCAGGTGGTCGGCCGCGCCACCTCCGACCTCCAGCTGGTCAACGGGCTGCTGTCGATGCTGCCGATGATGACCGGCTACCTGCTGATGTTCGTCATGTCGCTCGGCGTGATGCTCTGGCTGTCGCCGCCGCTGACCCTGGTCGCCCTGGTGATGGCCCCGGCCCTGTGGTGGGTCTCGGTGCTCAGCCGCAAGCGGCTCTTCCCGTCGACCTGGGCCGCCCAGCAGGAGGCCGGGGCCGTCGCCGGCGTGGTCGACGAGGCGATCGGCGGCGTGCGGGTGGTCAAGGGCTTCGGCCAGGAGGCCCAGGAACTCGACAAGCTGGAGGCGGCCTCGCGCCACCTCTTCGCGGCCCGGCTGCGCTCGATCCGCTTCAACAGCCGCTACAACCCCGCCATGCAGGCGATCCCGGCGCTCGCCCAGGTGGCGGTGCTGGCCTTCGGCGGCTGGCTGGCGGTCGACGGCCGGGTCTCGCTCGGCACCTTCGTCGCCTTCTCCACCTACGTGGCGCAGCTGACCGGCCCGGTCCGGATGCTGACCATGATCATCACGGTCGGCCAGCAGGCCCGGGCCGGAATCGAGCGCGTGCTCCAGTTGGTCGACGAGCGCCCGCTGGTCCAGGAGCGCCCGGACGCGGTCACCCTCGACCTCACCATGGACGCCGAACCCGCCCCCGCAACCGGAGCCCCCGCAACCGGAGCCCCCGCAACCGGAGCCCCCGCGACCGGAGCACCCACGGCCGGAGCACCCACGACCGAGGCCCCGACCCCGGGCCCGCAGGTGGCCGGTCCGCGCAGCACCGAGGCCGCGCTGGAGTTCGACCGGGTCGAGTTCCGCTACGACCCCGAGCACCCGGCACCCGTCCTGCACGGGCTGGACCTCCGGCTCGCCCCCGGCGAGACCCTGGCCCTGGTCGGCGCCTCCGGCTCCGGCAAGTCCACCGTGGCGCAGCTGGTGCCGAGGTTCTACGACCCGGCGGCCGGCGCCGTCCGCCTCTACGGCCACGACCTGCGCGACCTGACCCTCGACTCGGTCCGGGCGGCCGTCGGCATCGTGCCCGAGGAGAGCTTCCTGTTCTCCGAGACGGTCCGCACCAACATCGCGTACGGGCGGCCGGACGCCACCGACGAGCAGGTCGTGGCCGCCGCCCGCGCCGCGCAGGCGGACGAGTTCGTCCGGAACCTGCCCGACGGCTACGAGACCAAGGTCGGCGAACAGGGCCTCACCCTCTCCGGCGGCCAGCGCCAGCGCATCGCCCTCGCCCGGGCGATCCTCACCGACCCCCGCATCCTGCTGCTCGACGACGCCACCTCGGCGGTCGACCCGCAGATCGAGGCCGAGATCCACGACGCGCTCCGCTCGGTCATGGCCGGCCGCACCACGCTGCTGATCGCGCACCGCCGCTCCACCCTCCAGCTCGCCGACCGGATCGCCGTCCTGGACCACGGCCGGCTGCTCGACATCGGCACGCACGAGGAACTCGACGCCCGATGTCCCCGGTACCGGGCCCTGATATCCGACCCCGAGGCCGGCCGCACCCCGACGCCGGCCATAGCCCCGACCCCGGCCGACACCGCCGCAGCACCGCAGGCCCCCGAAGCCCCCGCCGCCTCCGGGACCGGGACCGAGGACGAGACCGCGAGCGGCCCCGGCACCCCCGCGATGCCCACCCCGGCCCTCGCCAAGGCGGCCCGCACCGCCGCCCCCGCCCTGCTCGCCGAGGTCGCCGCACTCCCGCCGGCCACCGACTCCCCGGCGATCCCCCGGGCCGAGGCCGAACGCGGCGACCCCGACTTCACCCTCCGCCGCCTGCTGCGCCCCTTCCGCGCGCCGCTCGCGCTCGCCCTGCTGCTGGTCGCCCTGGACGCGGGCGCCGCCCTGGTCGTGCCGATCCTGATCCGGCACGGCATCGACGACGGCGTCAGCAAGTCCCTGATGTCCGGCGTCGCCGTCGCCTCGCTGGTCGCGCTGGTGGTGGTCCTGCTGGACTGGCTGGTGCAGGGCGCCGAGAACCGGGTCAGCGGCCGCACCGGCGAGCGGGTGCTCTACACCCTCCGGCTCAAGATCTTCGCCCACCTCAACCGGCTCGGCCTCGACTACTACGAGCGCGAGCTGTCCGGCCGGATCATGACCCGGATGACCACCGACCTGGACTCGCTCACCTCGTTCCTGCAGACCGGCGTGGTCACGGCCGTGGTCAGCCTGCTGACCTTCCTCGGCATCTTCGCCGCCCTGCTGGTGATCGACGCCGGGCTCGCCCTGGCGGTCTTCGCCGTGCTGCCGCTGCTCGTGGTGGCGACCCTGGTGTTCCGCCGCAAGTCCAAGGCCCAGTACGAGATCTCCCGGGACCTGATCAGCACGGTCAACGCCGACCTGCAGGAGAACGTGGCCGGCATGCGGATCGTCCAGGCGTTCCGCCGGCAGGAGGCCAACACGGACCGCTTCGTCGCCCGCGGCGTCGCCTACCGGGAGGCCCGGGTCCGGGCGCAGCTCTACATCTCGCTGTACTTCCCGTTCGTGCAGTTCCTGTCCAGCGTGGCCGCCGCCCTGGTGCTGATCGTGGGCGCGTCGCGGGTGGACGCCGGGACGCTCACCGTCGGCGCGCTGGTGGCGTATCTGCTCTACATCGACCTCTTCTTCGCGCCGGTCAACCAGCTCTCCCAGGTGTTCGACGGCTACCAGCAGGCGGCGGTGGGCCTGGGCCGGATCCGCGAGCTGCTGCGGACCCCGACCAGCACGGCCGAGGCCGCCGACCCGGTGCCGGTCCCGGCGGGGCTGCGTGGGGAGATCGAGTTCGACGACGTCAGCTTCGCCTACAACGGCGGCGCGGACGGCGCCCCGGACGTCCTGACCGGCGTCAGCCTGCGGATCCCCGCCGGCCAGACGGTGGCGCTGGTCGGCGAGACGGGGGCCGGCAAGTCGACCCTGGTCAAGCTGGTCGCCCGGTTCTACGACGCGACGGCCGGCACGGTGCGGGTCGACGGCGTCGACCTGACCCGCTACGACCTGGCGCAGTACCGGCACCGGCTCGGCGTGGTGCCGCAGGAGGCCTACCTGTTCGCCGGGACGGTGCGCGAGGCGATCGCGTACGGCCGGCCCGGCGCCTCGGCGGCCGAGGTCGAGGCGGCGGCCCGCGCGGTCGGGGCGCACGACATGATCCGGGGGCTGTCGGGCGGCTACGACCACGAGGTCAGCGGCCGCGGGCGAAACCTTTCGGCGGGGCAGCGCCAGCTGATCGCGCTGGCCCGGGCCGAACTGGTCGACCCGGACGTCCTGCTGCTGGACGAGGCCACGGCGGCGCTCGACCTGGCCACCGAGGCGGCGGTCAACCACGCCGCGGACCGGCTCAGCGGCGGCCGCACCACGCTGGTCATCGCGCACCGGCTGACCACCGCCGAGCGCGCCGACCGGGTCGTCGTGCTGGACCACGGCCGGGTGGTCGAGGACGGCACGCACGCCGAGCTGCTCGCCCTGGGCGGGGTGTACACCCGGCTCTGGGAGGCGTTCGTCGCCGACGCGCACACCGGGCACGGCCGGGGCACCGCCCCGGTGCCCGACGCGATCATCGGATAGCCGGATAGCCGGATAGCCGGATAGCCGCTTGGCCGGAGGAACGGGCTGACGAGCGGGGCGGCGGGCACCTTCACGGGCCCGCCGCCCCGCTCACGCCGCTCGTCCCGCTCGCCCCCCGCTCACGCCGCGAGCAGCGACACCAGCAGCGCGGAGGCGTCGATCCCCCGGGGCAGCTCGCTCACCTGCCCGTCCCCGACCTCGACCACCCGCCAGCCCGAGCCGTCGGCCCGTTCGGCGAGGTCGGTGGTGACGAACCGGCAGCCGAGCGCCCGCACCAGGGGCCGGACCACGGACAGGTCGGGCACGGCCGGCGAGCCGGGCATGTCCGGGTGCGGTCCGACCAGCACCGGCTCGCCGTCCAGCCACCACACCCGGGCCTCCACCGCCCGCCGCGGACCGTCGCCGTCTCCGCCCGAGGTGCCGTCACCCGCGTCCCACGCCACCCGGGCGAACTCCTCGTACCGCCGCAGCACCACCCCGCCGGCCAGGTACTCGCCCTGCAGTTCCACGAACCGGGCGACCACCCGCGCGACGTTCGGCAGGTCCGCCAACTCCGGGATGTAGCAGGCCTCGTCCCACTCGTGCTTGCGGGACTTCACGTAGTCCTTGACGATCGCCGGCCCCTGCCCGCCGAGCCGGGCGACGGCCGCCGCCAGTCGCTCCGCACCGGGCGGCTCCTGCCCCGCCCCGCGACCGTCGTCCGCGGCCCCTGCCGCGACCCCGTCCCCGCCCAGCGGCAGCCAGACGCTGGGCGGCGTGGCCCCCTCGAACACGCCGTACCAGCCCGGCAGTTCATGCGCCGACGCGTACCCGGGCGGGCTGGTCAGCAGTTGCCCGCCGCGCTCCGCGAGGGCGGCGGCGAAGCCGGCGTAGCGGGCCGAGGGGAGCATCCACCCCCGGTACCAGAACGCCCCCAGCCCCGCCGGCACCCGGTCGACCGCCGCCCGGGCGTCACCGGCGAGCAGCGCGTCGTGGTCGACGAAGTGGTGCTCGCCGCCCAGGTCCCGCAGCAGCCGGGCCTCCCGGACGAACTGCGGGTCGACCCGGCGCGGGTCCAGCGGGTGGGAGGGGAGGAGGAACGCGGGTGCGGGCATGGGCGTCAGGGTACGGCCACGGACTGTTCGTCGGACGGTCAAAACCCCGTCGCGGCGCGCCAGATGACCCGGTCGGGACACCGTCGCCCGTCACCCGTCGGCCCGGGAGCTCCGCCGCCGCGGCCCGCCGGTCGCCCGGCGCCGGGGAATCCGCTCGACGTCCGGAGCCGCCCGCTGCGAGAGTGATCCGATGCGAAACCTGTGGCGAAACGCGCGACGGACCCCACGACGGGCGGCCCGGACGGTCGTCCTGGACGAGCAGGGCTCGGTCTTCCTGCTGCGCTCGGACAACAGCGAGGTCGGCGTGCACTGGACGATGCCCGGCGGCGGCATCGAACCGGGGGAGACCCCCCGGACCGGGGCCCGCCGCGAACTCTGGGAGGAGACCGGCTGGACCGACCTCGAACCCGGTCCGCTGCTCTGCACCTGGGAGCACGACTTCACCTGGCACGGCACGCCGGTCCGCCAGCACGAGCACATCTACCTGACCAGCGGCCCGCACCGCGGCCCGGTCGGCGACGTCAGCGCGATGCACGCCGCCGACCGGATCCTCGACTGGCGCTGGTGGACCCCGGCGGACCTCGCCGACGAGAACGCGGACGCGCTCTGGCCGCCCCGGCTGCCCGAACTGCTGGCGGCGGTCCGGGACGGCTGGCTCGCCGACCGGCGCGAACCCGAGCCGGTCGACCTCGGCTTCATCCCGAACGCCCGGCCCGTCAGGCCCTGAGCGACCGGTCGGCCATCCGCCGAGCGTCTGGTCGGCCACCCCTTGGGCGACCGGACCGGACACCGGACGCGTCCGGCCGGTCGCCCGGGGACCGGCCTCAGCCCGCCCGGCGTCCGCCGCGCCGACCCGGCCGCCCGGCCGGTCCGGCCTGCCAGTCCCGCAGCTCCAGCTCGCGGTCGTGCAGGGCGTCGGGGTTGATCACCACGGAGAGCTGCGCCTCGGCCAGCCCCTCGAACGCGAGGCCGGTGGCGCTCAGCAGCTGCTCGGTCGGCACCGAGACGGCGATCGCGGGACGCCAGGCGGGCAGCACCACCAGGCAGGTCCCGCGGCCCGGCCGGATCAGCTCGGCCGCGGTCCGGACGGCGGGCCGCTCCGCGAGGTGCGGGGCGGGCTCCGGCGGGGTCGGGCTGCCGCTGATCAGGATGCCCAGCGGCGGCGCGGCGCCGGCCGGGTCGTCGACGGCGTTCGGACCGGTGCTCGGGCCGGTGTGCGGAACGGCGGCGGGGTCCGTCCCCGGCGTCGGCTGGGCCCGGACGGTCTTCGACCGCCCGCCCGCTGGGGCCGCCTGCGGGTGCATCCGGCGCAGCCGCCGCGACGGCGCGGGCCGCCGGGCGAGGACGGTGCGCGGCTCCTCCTGGCTCGCCCGCAGCACCGGAACGGTCCGGTCCTCGGGGACCAGCGGCTGCTGGAGCCGGACGAACCCCTCGCCGCCGACCCGCCCGTCGGCCCGACCACCGGCCGAGCCGTCGGCCTGACGGGCGGCCTGACCGTCACTCTCGCCACTACCGCGGCCACCACCCCGGCCGCCGCCCTGGACAACGCCCTGGACAATGCCCTGGACGACGCCCGCCCCGGGCCCGTCGTCGGCGTCACCACTGCGCGGCCGCGGCACGGAGCCACCGCGGAGGGCACCGCCCACCGGGCCGCCCACGCCGTCCGCGCCACCCGCCGCACCGATGGTCCCGCCGGTGAGCCCCTCGGCTCCCGCCGCCGCGATCGAACAGCGGCTCGCACCGGGACCGACGACGGCGGAGTCCGGACCGGCGGAGCCGACCGAGGTGGAAGAGCCCGCAGCGGCCGCTGCCGAGGTCAGGCCCCGGACCCCGGCCGGACGCGCGGGCGCACCGGTCGGAGGCCGGTCGGTGACGGTCGGGGTCCGGTCGGTGACGGTCTGATCGAGCGTGGTCATTGGCACGGGCCCTTCGGGGTGCGGTCCCGCCGATCCTGCCGCACCCGGAGATCTGCTCCAAGCGCCTTTTCGCCCGCCGTACCCGATGACACCGTTCCGTCTCCCCCGTCCTGCCGACCCCACTGGTCCCACCCGTCCTACGCTCCTGACGTCCCCTCGGTTCCACTCGCCGGCCGGACGTCGGTCACACTTCGGCCACCCCACCCGGGCCGGCCGCCCCCGCGCCCGGGTCAGGCGCCGGGCGCGACGAAGCCCTTGAGGTCGGCCAGGACGACGTTGGCCGCGGCCACGCCGAGCCCGAGGAACCAGGTCTCGTCCGCGACCGGCCGGGCCTGCCCGGACTTGACCGCGCCGAGCGTCTTCCAGAGCGCCCCGCCGAGCACCGTGTCCTGGTTGGTGGAGCTGGGCGAGCCGTAGACGCCGTAGAAGACCCAGTCGGCGTCGGCCTTGTCGATCTGCTCGGGGCTGATCTCCACCGCGAGCTCCTTGACCTGCTCGATCTTGGGCTGCGGCAGCTGCGCGTCGGCGAGGATGGTGCCGATGAAGGAGAGCTCCGCGTAGAGCCGGGTCTTGCCGGGCATGAAGCGCAGCGGCGTGATGGTGGGCCGCTTGTCGCCGAGCCCGGCGCCGATCGCCGCGGCGGCGGCCTGGTAGGCGTCCAGCTGGGCCTTGGCCTCCGCCTCCAGGCCGAACGGGCTCGCGTTGAGCAGGAAGTTCTGCTTCCACGGGTAGCCGGGGCGGAGCGAGAAGACGGTCGGGGCGATCTTCGCGAGCTGCTCGTACTGGTCCTGGGCGCGCAGCTGGCTGCCGAGGATCAGGTCGGGCTTGAGCGCGGCGATGGCCTCCAGGTTGAGGCTGTTGATGGTGCCGACGTTCGCGGGGTTGCCGGCCTTGTCCTTGAGGTAGGACGGCATGGTCTTGGAGCCGTCGGTGTGGACCACGCCGACCGGCTGGATTCCGAGCGAGACGACGTTGTCGAGCTCGCCGGTGTCGAGGACCACGACCCGGGTCGGCCGGGCGGGGATGACGGTCTCGCCCATCGCGTGCCGGACGGTCCGCGGGTAGACGCCGGGGGCGGCGTCGGTGCCGAACCCCTTCATCTTCTCGATCACGGTGGCGTAGTCGTCGCCGCCCTGCTTGACCGACTTCTGGTTCGGCGAGGAGCCGCCGGAGGGCTGCGCCGCACCGCTCGCCGCGCTGCCCCCGGAGCCGTCCGCGCCGCCCGAGCCGCCGCAGGCGGTGAGCAGTCCGCCGAGGCCGAGGACGGCTCCGCCGGTGAGCGCCGAGGTGAGCAGCGTCCGGCGGGTGGGGCGGTGGACGGTCTGGCGGCCGGAGGTGGGGGACACGCGGCGCTCCTTCGCAAACAGCTTGGATGGGCGGGTTAGGTGAGGCAAACCTATCCCATCTCAAACCGTGACATAAGGAGCAAATCAATTGGGTAACGACCCTTGGAAATCAAGGTACACGCCTTAACGGCCCATGCATCATCGACCAACAGCCCACCCCACCCAGGTGAATCAAAGGGAGTGGTTCAGATCACCAAGGGTTGGCCTACTCAACCTTCGGTATGCCACCTAGGGTGCGCTGGTGTTTGATCAGCAGCTCTCAGAGCACGGAAGCAGCGGCCGGGCAACGGCGCCCGCCGCTCCGCAGGGTGCCCCGGTCAGTGGTGCCAGTGGTGGAGCCCCCGACCCGGGGGTGGCGGGGGCGACGGGGGCAGCGGGGGACAAGGGCCTACGGGGCAACTCCGTCGGCCTGCTGGGCAGCGTGGTCCTGGGCGTCTCCACGGTCGCCCCGGTCTACTGCCTGACCGCGACACTCGGCCCGACCGCCACCGCCGTCGGCGTCCAGATGCCCGCGGTCTTCCTGGCCGGCTTCCTGCCGATGCTGCTCGTCGCGTTCGCCTACAAGGAGCTGAACAAGGACTTCCCGGACTGCGGGACCTCCTTCACCTGGACGGTGAAGGCCTTCGGCCCCCGGATCGGCTGGATGGCGGGCTGGGGCCTCACGGTCGCCACCATCATCGTGCTCTCCAACCTCGCCGGGGTGGCCACCGACTTCCTCTACCTGATGCTGGGCGAGATGACCGGCAGCAGCGCCGTCGCCGCGCTCGACGACAACCAGGCCGTCCACCTGACCACCGTCGTCCTGCTGATCGCCGCCGCCACCGCGATGAGCTACCGCGGGATGACGGCCACCAAGTGGTTCCAGTACAGCCTGGTCGGCCTCCAACTCGCCGTCCTGCTGCTCTTCTCCGCGATCGCGATCGGCAAGGCGGCCGCCGGCGACCTGCCCGATTCGATCGGGTTCTCCGCCTCCTGGCTCAACCCGCTCGAGGTCAGCTCGTTCAGCGCCTTCACCGCCGGCCTCTCGCTCTCGATCTTCATGTACTGGGGCTGGGACACCTGCCTCACCATGAACGAGGAGACCGACGGCAGCGCCAAGACCCCCGGCCGGGCCGCGATGATCTCGATGGTCACCCTGGTCGGCTCCTACCTGCTGGTCGCCGTCGCCGCCCAGATGTTCGCCGGCGTCGGCAGCACCGGCAACGGCCTCGGCAACCCGGACACCGCCGACAACGTCTTCGCCACCCTGGCCCGCCCGGTGCTCGGCTCGCCGTGGAGCATCCTGCTCTTCCTGGCCGTCGTCGCCAGCGCCGCCGCCAGCCTGCAGACCACCTTCATCCCGGTCGCCCGCACCCTGCTCGCGATGAGCGCCTACCGGGCCGTGCCGCCGCGCTTCGGCACCGTCCACCCGCGCTACCGCACCCCCGGCTACGCCACCGCCGCCGCCGGCATCGCCACCGCCGCCTTCTACGTCGGCATGAGCCTGATCAGCGAGAACGTCGTCGAGGACACCATCCTGGCGCTCGGTCTGATGATCTGCTTCTACTACGCGCTGACCGCCTTCGCCTGCGTCTGGTACTTCCGCCACGCGCTCCGCACCAGCCTGCGCGACCTGGCGCTCAAGGGCCTCGCCCCGCTGCTCGGCGGCGTGCTGCTCAGCGGCGTCTTCGTGCAGACCCTCACCGACGCCTGGGACCCGGAGTACGGCAGCGGCGCCGTCCTCGGCATCGGCTCGGTGTTCGTCATCGGCGTCGGCATCCTGCTGCTCGGCGCGGTGCTGATGTTCTGCTACGGCGCCTTCCGCCCCGAGTTCTTCCGCGGCGAGACGCTCCGCAAGGACACCCCCGCCCTCGTCGTCGAGGACTGAGGAAACCCCCGCCCGGAAAACCCCCGCCCGCCCCGGGCGGGCCGGGCTATTCTCGAACCCATGAAGCGCTTCGCAGGTCTCAGCTGGTGGCCGTCCTAGGACGGCCACCAGCCACGCCTGACCAGGGCCGTCCGGGATGGACGGCCCTGCTGCGTTTCTCCGACGGGACGGGCCCCGAGCCCCGGACGGCCGCCACCACCGCCGTACCGAGGAGAAACCCCGTGACCAACACCGCCGCCACCGCCGGCCTCGACAGCGACCTCGCCCCCGACGACCTCGACCTCGACGAGGGCGTCCGCGCCGACCCGGCCGCCCACCGCATGCTCACCGGCGACCGCCCCACCGGCCCGCTCCACCTCGGCCACTACTTCGGCAGCCTCCGCAACCGCGTCCACCTCCAGCGCCTCGGCGTCGAGATGTTCGTCGTCATCGCCGACTACCAGGTCATCACCGACCGGGACATCGCCGACCGCCTGGCCGAGCACACCGAGAACCTCGTCCTCGACTACCTCGCCACCGGCCTCGACCCCGACCGCGCCACGATCTTCACCCACAGCTCCGTCCCTGCCCTCAACCAGCTGCTGCTGCCCTTCCTCAGCCTGGTCAGCGTCGCCGAGCTGAGCCGCAACCCCACCGTCAAGGACGAGATCGCCCACTCCAGCCAGGCCGCCGTCAACGGACTGATGTTCACCTACCCCGTCCACCAGGCCGCCGACATCCTCTTCTGCAAGGCCGACCTCGTCCCCGTCGGCAAGGACCAGCTGCCCCACCTCGAAGTCGCCCGCACCATCGCCCGCCGCTTCAACGAGCGCTACCCGCACGCCGACGGCAGCACCGTCTTCCCCCACCCCCGGGCCCTGCTCTCCGCCGCGCCACTGCTCCTCGGCACCGACGGCGGCAAGATGAGCAAGAGCCGCGGCAACTCCGTCCCGATCTCCGCCGACCCGGACACCACCGCCCGCCTGATCAAGGGCGCCAGGACCGACACCGACCGCCGCATCGGCTACGACCCGGCCGGCCGGCCCGAGGTCTCCAACCTCGTCCTGCTCGCCGCCCTCTGCCAGGACCGCACCCCCGAGGAGGTCGCCGAGGAGATCGGCGACGGCGGAGCCGCCGCACTCAAGCGCACCGTCACCGAGGCGGTCAACGAGCACCTCCGCCCGATCCGCGCCCGCCGCGCCGAACTCGCCGCCGACCGGGGCCACCTCCACCGGGTCCTGCGCGCCGGCGCCGAACGCGCCAACGCCGTCGCCGACGCCACCCTCACCGAAGTGCGCTCCGTCATGGGATCGCTGTGAACGCGTCACGGGCATAACCTCTCGGGGCCGGTCCACCACCGGCCCCGAGACCCCCCCTCCCCGGAAGGACGCCGGCCATGGCCCAGAACCCGACCACGCACGGCCGAGGACTGACCCGCCCGCCGCACCTCCGCCCCGGGGACCACGTCGTCGTGGTCGCCACCAGCGGACCCATCGACCCGCAGCGGCTCACCGCCGGAGCGGACGTCCTGCGCTCCTGGGGACTGCGCGTCACCCTCGCCCCGCACGTCCTCGACACCCACCCCGTCCTCGGCCACCTCGCCGGCACCGACGCCGACCGCGCCGCCGACCTCCAGGATGCCTGGCTCGACCCCACCGTCCACGCCGTCATCTGCGCCCGCGGCGGCTACGGCGTCCACCGCATGGTCGACCTGCTCGACTGGGACGCCATGCGCGCCGTCCCGCCCAAGGTGCTGATCGGCTTCAGCGACGTCTCCTCCCTCCAGGAGGCCTTCGCCCAGCGCCTCGGCCTCGCCACCCTCTACGGGCCGATGAGCGCGACCGCCACCTTCATCGAGGACGCCCGCACCGCCGAACACCTGCGCCGCACCCTCTTCGACCCCGCCGCCACGACCGTCCTCACCTCGCCCACCGCGGCCACCCTCGTCCCCGGCCGGGCCCACGGCGTCACCGCCGGCGGCTGCACCCACGTCCTCGCCGCCGAACGCGGCACCCCCGCCGCCCGGCCCTCCTACGCCGGCGGCATCCTCGTCCTGGAGGACGTCAACGAGCAGCCCTACCAGCTCGACCGGATCCTCACCCAGCTCCTGCGCTCCGGCACTTTCGACGGCGTCACCGGCATCGCCCTCGGCTCCTGGGCGAGCTGCGGCCCCCTCGACCGGGTCAAGGACGTCATGCTCGACCGCCTCGGCCCGCTCGGCATACCGATCATCTGGGAACTGGGCTTCGGCCACGGCCCGTCGAGCCTGACCGTCCCGCTCGGCGTCCCCGCCCTGCTCGACGCCGACGCCGCCACCCTCACCCTGGAACTGCCCGCCCTCGCCGACCGCCCCGAACCCGCCGTCCCGGCCGCCGCCTAGCGCGACCCGCCGACGGGCGCTGAGTAGGGTGCGGCCATGAACGCGGACCGCCCCACCCGGGACCACCCCACCGACGAGCGGAACGACGAGCGGGAGGACGACGGCGACGCCCTCGTCACCCTTACTCTCGGCCTGCTGAGCGGCCCGGGCAGCAACGCCCGCACCATCCTCGGACTTGCCGGCCCGCCCGGCGCCGGCAAGTCCACCCTGGCCCGCCACCTGGTCGCCGAGGTCGAACGCCGGGAGGGCCCCGGCAGCGCCGCCTACCTCCCGCTCGACGGCTTCCACCTCTCCGCCGCCCAGCTCGACCGCCTCGGCCTCGGCCACCGCAAGGGCGCACCCGCCACCTTCGACGCGCACGGCTACGTCGCCCTGCTGCGCCGGGTCGCGACCGAGCGCTTCCACGACATCTACGTCCCCGACTTCGACCGCGACCTCGACGAACCGGTGGCGGCCCGCCACGTCGTCCACCCCCGCACCCGCCTCGTCATCACCGAGGGCAACTACCTCGCCGCCCCGGACCACCCCTGGTCGGAGGCTCGCCGCCTGCTCCGCGAGCTCTGGTACGTGGACGCCGACGACACCCTCCGCGAGACCCGCCTGCTCGACCGCCACCGCGCCGCCGGCCGCGACGAGGCCACCGCCCGCCACTGGGTCACCGGCAACGACCACCCCAACGGCGAGTACGTGAAGGCCGGCCGCGGCCTCTGCACACGCATCGTCCGACCCGGGCGTTTGCCTTCACCTCCGAATGGGCGTAGTGTTCTCTAGTCGCTCGGCTGGGAGCACCGGACACGCATCTGCGCGGACGGTCCCGGGGCGGCCAATCCTCTTCTTGGAAACACCATCTCCGCCCCGGACCGGGGTCTATTTGGTATTCCCAATTTCAGGAATTGCGGCCGGATTCGCTTTTCGGAGCGGGGTTCGGCTAGAGTTTGGAACGTCGGACGGGGCGTCAAGCCGCAGAAGACACCAGCGAGTTGGATGAAGGAAGCGCCGGGAACGGCACGGAAAACATCTGATAAGCTGGGAACACGAAAGAACGAAGCGCCCGGAGGGCCGGTGTGAAAGCCGCCTGAAGGAAGCGTCCGTTCCTTGAGAACTCAACAGCGTGCCAAAAGTCAACGCCAGATATGTTGACATCCCCGGCCTCGGACTTGTTTCGGGGTTGGAGATTCCTTTTGAAATAAACACTAGCGAGGACGCAGTGCGCGGGACCGCCCTATTCCGGTGGTTGCCGTGCCGCTCAACGCGGGTGTGGACCGGATTACCGGTTGACATTCACGGAGAGTTTGATCCTGGCTCAGGACGAACGCTGGCGGCGTGCTTAACACATGCAAGTCGAACGGTGAAGCCCTTCGGGGTGGATCAGTGGCGAACGGGTGAGTAACACGTGGGCAATCTGCCCTGCACTCTGGGACAAGCCCTGGAAACGGGGTCTAATACCGGATATGACCTGGGACCGCATGGTCCTGGGTGTAAAGCTCCGGCGGTGCAGGATGAGCCCGCGGCCTATCAGCTTGTTGGTGGGGTAATGGCCTACCAAGGCGACGACGGGTAGCCGGCCTG